>CAZRNP010000019.1:0-16367 GCA_964601485.1 uncultured archaeon | reverse complement strand
TTGAGATTTTGAGTAAAAATGAAATGCCAAATAATTTTTGTGATTTGAAATTAACTGAGTCAATCAACGGTAAATGGATGCATGTGATTGTTTTTACAACTTCAACGAATTATATCGATAAAGAATCGGACACTAAGTTACTTCTAGCCGCTGAAAAGGTTGGTAAAAACGAGGGTTGTATAGAATCATGTGTACCATTGAGTAAAAATCATCCATTCAGAAATAATGGCGTTTTTGAATTCTGGGAAATGAATGGTTATAAGAAAGTTGGGAAAATAAAATGGGTGCCAGATAAAAAAGAATTCGTGGAATGTTATTTCTATAAGAAAAAATTATAAGTTTCATCTTAATCTAATATTAAAACTTAAGATTCAGAATTTTATTCATGGATAAGAAAAATATCCTAATATTTTGGTTTTTGTTCACTTCATTCTTAGGTTTGATTTTGATTTATATCGCTGCTTTGAATTTACAACCGGTGAAGATTGAGGTAAGTCAAATAACATCAGAACTTATCGGAAGGTCTGTGTCAACCAGCGGGAAGATAGTCCAGAAAACTCCAAATTCTGCAGGTCATTTATTTCTCATGATTTCAGATGATAAATCCAAGATTCAAGTTCCGATTTTTGCCAGCTTGATGAATGACTTGAAAAAGAATAACATCACAGAGAATGATTTCAAGATCAACAAACCTATTTCTGTGAATGGGTTAGTAGGGGAATACAGAGGACAGTTACAAATACTCCCAAGAAAAGTTTCTGACATAAACTTAAAGTGATAATATGTTCTTGGAAGTTTTGTTATTTTCTATTTTTGGTATTTGTGTCGGTACGATTACAGGTCTGATTCCAGGGTTCCATATAAACACTCTTATACCCTTCATAATGGGAATGACGTTCTTGTTTGCTTCACCATATTATCTGACAGCCTTCATCGTATCATTGACAGTCACGTGGATTTTCATAAGTTATATACCTTCCGTATTCCTCGGTGCCCCGCAAGAGGATACCAGTCTTGCTGTTTTACCTGGACATAGATTACTCTTAGAAGGAAGAGGATATGAAGCGATTAAGTTAACGATAATCGGCGGTATGGGCTCCTTGATAATTACGTTGATTCTTGTTTCAATATTCTCCAGTGCTTTCAGCAATTTTTATGATATGTTAAGACCTTACATCCAGTACTTAATAGCTATCGTTGTTTTGTTCATGATTGCCTCAGAGAAGAGGCTGAGGAAAATTCTTTCTGCAGCTTTCATAATTCTTCTCTCTGGTTTTTTCGGTATAATCACGTTAAGTTCAAGTATAGTCCCTTCAGAAAACGTCTTTTTTCCGATGCTGACTGGAATGTTCGGCTTAAGTACGATCATCATCAGTATGAAAGGAAAATCTAAGATACCAACACAGAAAGAAGATTCTAGCTTGAACATCTCTAAAGTTGATTTGTTAAAATCTATTCTGCTTGGCTCTGTTGCTGGGACACTAATCGGTCTTCTTCCTTCTATCGGTGTTTCACAGGCTGCCACGATAGTCAGTTACTTAGGAAGACTTGGAGAGACTAGATCTTTCCTAGTTAGTCTATCAGGGATAAGAGTTGCACATGAAGTCGTTTCTCTGCTAAGTTTATACATCATACAGACTCCGAGAAGTGGGGCGAGTATAGCTATACAACAAGTATTGCCTGAATTAGCTTTTTATGATGTTGTGCTTATGATAGGAGTGATTTGTTTTGTCTCTGGGATTGCTGTGTTGATAACGATGTTTCTCGGTAAAAGAATTCCAAAGTTCTTAGCAAAGTTGAATTACAAGTATCTTTCATTGACTGTGATAATTTTTATGTTGATAATGGTTTTTCTAATGACTGGAATTTATGGTTTGTTGATAGTTTTCACTTCTACTTCTATCGGGTTACTTTGTGCTAATCTGGGGATAAAAAGGTCACACTGTATGGGGTGTTTGTTGATACCATCAATTCTTATTTTCTCCGGGTTGAATGGGTTTGTACTTTCGATTTTAGGAATTTAAGTATAGGTTAAAATAATAAATCTCAATTCGACAAAATACGTTTTAACATTTATTATTTTATTATCATCTAATTCTGAAGTCAAAATATTATAAATCATTAATTTTCTATTTTATTTATATGAGAACTAAATTACCAAAACCAAACAAAGAAGCTATAATTTATGAAGATAAAAAATTATACGCCTGCTTAGCTAATGATCCAATCGTTGAAGGTCATACAGTTGTTGTGTGGAAGAAAAAAGTGGCTGACTTACATTTGCTTTCTAAGAAAGATTATGAATATCTAATGAACAGAGTACACGAAATCAGAAACGCCATTTTAAAAACATTAAAAGTTAAAAAAGTTTATCTCATATATATGGATGAAGCGAGTCAAGTTCATTGGCATTTAGTTCCACGGTATAATGAAAAGGGATACAAGGTTTTTATGCATAAAACTGGGAAAATAAAAGATTTTTTTCTGGATGATAAAATCAGGAGCAATTTAGTTATAAAAACATAGTTGATTATGGGTTTTTTAAAGAATCGGCTTAATCTAATTCAATCCAATCATAATATTTTTCCAGCCAATCAATCTTTCCAACTTTAAAATCATCAGTTTTTCCATCCAGGATTTTAAGAATATCATCAACATTGTTTTTCACGCTTTTTTCAGAAGTATCTATCTCATAGACTTTTTTGTTTTTCATCACAGCTTCAGAAGTTATAACTCCAAGTATTTCTGCTTCCAAATTTTCCTGAATTTTTAAAGGATTAGAGGGGTATCTTTTTTCCAGCCTTTTCTTCAATATTTCAGGGTTGCATCTTAAAACGATGACTATATCAACAGGGAAAAGATGAGAAGTGTGACCATCTAAAATGATATTACTCTTGAGTTTCTTGATTTCTTTTTCAAGTCTGTCCATGTCAAGGATTCTAGATTCTCTATCTTTATCATAACCAACAAATGCGTCCAATTTTTCGGCAAGTTCATTTATCGATATTAAATTGTAGTTAATTTTTTTGGATAGTAATTCAGACATGTCGGTTTTACCCGTACATGGCGTACCAGATATTGCAATCTTCATAATTCTCATTTAGGATTTGATTTAATAATGTTTTTATTTCTTATTAATATAATAAAAACTATGAGTAATAAAAAACATTTTTCAACTGAAGAGGCTAAGAGAATAGGTGAAGCATTGGGATTGGACTGGAGTGAATTTGACGTTGAACAATTCAAAATGGGAATGGACGTGGAGCTTGAACACGGTTTACAAGATCCTCATACGAATGTGACTAATGACGATGCGCTAATGACTGGTAAGATTGCTCTCGCACACTTGAATGAATTTCCAGACTATTACGATAGACTCGAAAAACTGGAAGAAGAAGCAAAAAAATTCCACAAAAAATGACATGAATAACTTAACATATTTTTCTTATTTTTTTACAAGTTTAATCTTATCTAGAATTAAAACTCTTCCTCCTTCCTTTTCTTCTTCAACATGACTTTTCTCAATTTTCAGTTTCTTTTTAAAAAATTCAGCATCGAGGACAAGGCTTTCAAATTCTCCCCCTTCTCCGATAGGGCTTATTTTGTATTTTTCATTCAAAATTTTTATATCATCAATAAATTTTCTATCAACTTTTCTTCCCAAAAATTCATCCAAGCCAAAAGCAAAGACTCCTATGATTATCACATCGAAATTTAATTTCAACAACTCATCTAACAATTCAAATTGATTTCTTTGCCATAATGGGTTGATACATTTTAATTCAAGTTTATCACAAATTTTTTGAACTCTAGAAGATTGATAAACAGAAGCTATGGCACCTGTAACAACACCCTCGATTGCATATTCTTTTTTTGTTTTTTTTATCGCTTTTTCTAAATCCATTAATTCTTTTTCTTTTTCTCCCTTTGTTTTTTTTATTATGATTGGTAGACCGATTGCTTCTGCTTGTTTTTCAGCAAGGATAATATTCGGGGTGTGAAACATGTAACTTGCTGGGTTCTCAGAAATTACAGTTATAAGGCATTTAACTTCTGTAAATTTTAGTGCATGATACAAAGCTAAACAAGAATCCTTTCCACCAGAGAATAAGATTGCTGTTTTCATTTTCATCTTCCACTCTTTTTTAGTCTAAGACAAAAAAAGTTCAAATCTATCTTTCTTTGCTTTGCATATTGGACATTCATCAGGAGGTTCATTTCTTGCACAAATATATCCACATACTTTGCAGCGCCATACAGGATATGAAAGTGATCCAGTTTTCAAACTTTGAGGTTTAGAAATCTCTTTTTTATTTCTTTCATTTTCAGGGGGTCTTCTCTCAGGTATAGGCCTAACTTTCTTTTTCCCCTCAATGACATCCGAAGATACATAAAGTGCACAGTAACATGAACCAAATTCATTTAAATCTGGATCCCTATAATCGCATGGACATATTATATCAAGGTCTTCTTTTTTTATTCCAGAAGCAAGACGACAAGGACAATCCTGATAACCATATCTTTTCTCGTTAATCAAAAGACCTTTTACAAGTCCTTTTGTGAAATTCGTATCTGGGTTCAAATGATAACCATTTTCTTCTGCTTCCTGATTTAACTTTTCAAAAAGTGTATCAACTTTCTCATTCGTTACTTCATTCATTCAAGCAACCTCCTGATTTCATCTTGCTGAAAACCGATTACGCATTTTTTGTTTATGATAATCGTTGGATATGACTGCTCTGGGTTCCATCGATTAACTTCTTTATTTGCTTCACTCTTAGCTTTACCTTCCAGAAGGTCAACATACACGTATCTATAATCCACACCAAGTTCATTGAGTAAATCTTTTGTTAATCTACACCAACCGCATGTGCTGATGGCAAATAGAATTACATCACCCTTTTTCTTACCAGAAACATGCTTAATATGTTTTTCATACTCCATACTCATCACTCCATTATAACTTGTCCATAAAAACTCTATTGAGTAAAGAAATTGAAATCTTTATTTATTTAATCTTTTTTGAACAGCTTGACTAGTTAATTCTTTAAGTGCATCGGATGCGATCCATTTAGCAGTTTTTGAATCTATTTTTTGAATTTCTTTTGCAGTTTTAATCGCTTCTTTATTCAAGTTGATATTACGTTTTCCGATTTGACGCAAAGCCCAGTTAACAGCTTTTTTTACAAAATTTCTATCATCAGTCGATTCCCTTTTTATTATCGACAAGAGTTTAATAAAATCTTTATCTTCAATGTCTTTATTGTGGACAGCCATACAGGCAGTCAAAGCAAAACCAGCTCTTTTAATGAATTCATCATTTCTTTTGCTCCACTCATTTATCTTGTTATAAGCAAATTTAGTTTTATCAAAAAGGTTCATGCATACTTGATCGCATACATCCCAAGAATCAAAATCTTTTACCCAATCTTCCATTTGTTTTTCAGTTATCATCTTTGGGTCATCGATCATGCTTGCAAGTATTTTTGCCTCATGAATGTTTGATTTCCAGAGTTGTTGAGCAATCTCATGATTTTTTCCTATCTTTTTGGCTGTTTTCCTCAAATCTGGAATGGATATACCATATGTATTTTTTGGGTTGATTCCGAACCGTGCCATACCTTCAACGTTCTTTGGATTAGACAAAGATTTCAGTTTTTCAATTATTTCATCGTATTCCATTTTCTCGTATTCCTTCTATTATTTATTTTTAGAAAACTTTTTCACTATAAATTGCTGTAAATTCTAAGGATAATAAAGTGATAAATATGCCAGAATTTGAAATATGGGCTGAAAAATACCGTCCAAAATCATTAAAAGAAGTAATAAACCAAGTTCATGTGACTGAAAGGCTTGAGGCATTTGTAAAAAACAAGAATATTCCACATTGTCTGTTTGCTGGTTCAGCTGGAACTGGTAAGACAACATGTGGACTTGCGATGGCGCATGACCTTTATCGTGATCAATGGAGAGCCAATGTTTTGGAAACAAACGCATCAGATGAAAGGGGTATAGATGTTGTCAGACATAAGATAAAAGACTTTTCTAGGATGAAATCTATAGGCGATGTACCGTACAAGTTAGTCATTCTAGATGAAGCTGATGCTTTAACAAGAGATGCTCAGCAAGCTTTGAGAAGAACGATGGAAAATTTCACTAATACTACCAGGTTCATTTTGATTTGTAATTATTCTTCAAAAATTATCGATCCTATTCAATCACGTTGTAGTGTGTTCCGTTTCAGGTCATTATCTGAAAAAGACCAAGAGAAGTTTATAGAAAGAATAGTTAAAGAAGAGAAATTGAAGATTACACCTGATGGAATAAAGGCTTTGATATCATTAGCTGAAGGGGATTTGAGAAGAGTTGCTAACTTGCTTCAAGTTTCCTCATCTTTGAAAAAAAACATAACTGAAGATGTAGTTTATGAAGCAGCCTCCCGTGCAAAACCAAAGGATGTTGAAGAGATGTTGAAGACTGTTATGAAAGGTGATTTCAAGGAAGCGAGAAAAAAATTGAATGAAATGTTGTTGATACAAGGTTTGGCGGCAGAAGATATAATCAAAGAAATACATCAACAAATTTACAATTTAGATATTCCTGAAGAAGATAAGATTAAACTCGTTGACAAGACGGGAGAATATGATTTCAGGATAAGCGAAGGTGGTTCTGATCTTATTCAACTGGAAAGTCTTTTAGCTCAATTCTTGTTGTTTAGCAAGAAGAAGTGATTTAATGAATTGGAGGCAATTCTTGAAGCCAGACTGGAGAAAAAGCTTATTTTCGGTATTTACTTTTCTGTTATTGATTTTCTTAAGCTTTTCTTGTTCAGTTTATGAAACTCAAGGTCTTCCAGAATCTAATCCTGGTTGGCATTATCCATGTGGTTCATTCTCTTCGATTCAAACCGATTTTATAATTTCGCTTGAAAAATTATTGGGAGATGCATTAGGGTTTTTATTTGGGGTTTTCGGTATTAATTTAGTAATTTCTTATCTTATTTCCTGTCTCATAATCTGGATTTACAATAAAGTGAAGAAAAGATAATTATGTCTTGGACTGAAAAATATGCTCCTCAAAAAATAGTAGAAGTTGTCGGACAGAAGAAAGCTGTAGATCAATTTGTAATTTGGTTGAGATCTTGGAAACCTGGAAAAAAAGCCGCTCTATTTCATGGTTCTGCAGGAACTGGAAAGACAGCCTTAGTAGAAGCTTTAGGGAAAGAAAGGAATCTTGAAGTTATTGAAATGAATGCTTCTGATTTTAGAACAGCTCAACAAATAAAAGAAGTTATAGGACAATCCATGAAACAACAATCCTTATTCAAAAAAGGAAAAATATTCTTTATAGATGAGATTGATGGTTTGGCAGGACGGGAAGATAGAGGTGGAACTGGAGAAATAATAAAAATAATTAAAGAATCACAATACCCGATAATATTGACTGCAAACAATCCTTGGGATACAAAGTTACGTTCCCTGCGCGCTTACTGTCAGTTGATACAATTCGGGAAAGTTTTTTACTGGGATATGATTAAGAGGTTGCAGTACATCTGCGAAAAAGAAAAAATAAAATGTGATAAAGAAATCATAACACAAATAGCAAGAAGGTCTGAAGGGGATTTACGTTCAGCCATAAATGATTTAGAAACGTTGACAAGAGATAAAAAAGAAATTACATTGAAAGATTTAGATAGTTTAGGTAATAGAGAAAGAGAGATGAACATTTTTGATGTGTTAAAAATAATCTTTAAGACAAAGACTGCTATGTCAGCGAAACTCTCCATTCAGAACACAGACAAAGATCCTGAAGAAATTTTTCTCTGGGTTGAACAGAATATCATAAACGAATATGAAAAATCGGATGAAATCGCAAAGGCTTATGAGATGCTTTCAAGAGCTGATCTATTCATGCAAAGAGTTAAAAAAAGACAAGATTGGAAATTTGAAAAATACATGATCGATTTGATGACTGCTGGTGTTGCTTTATCAAAGAAAGAAATGTACAGAAAATTCTCTAGGTATCAATATCCAGACAGGATGATATTCTTAGGAAGGTCAAAAGTAGAAAGGAAAGAAGATAAAGAAAGGTTGATGGAATTATCCAAACAATTTCATTGTTCAACAAAAAAAATAAGGGAAGAATTTTTACCATTTCTAAAATTGATTAAATAATATCAGTTTAAGTTGGCCTAGGGACAATAAATTTTGATACGAGTGTGGTCTTTTGTGAAAGTAAAACCATGTCAAATGTAACGTTGTTTGTTCTAATAGTGTAATTAAAAGTCAGATCATATCCTTTTTCACTGGACATATTTATCACAAATTTTTTATATGTTTCTAGGTTGGTTTTTAGATTAATATCATCCCTAGAGCTTATGCTAACAGTTTTTATTGCCTTATCTTTCACGTTATCAAAAAAAGATTCTTCTCCACCGATAATAGGTTCAGAAGTAGACACGAAAGCGTACGGGTTGATGTACTTACTCAAAGTATAGAAAACACCTACTATTACAACAGTGGTTAGGATAAAAAACTGTGCTTTTCTACTGGATAAACTGAGCATGGGGAATGTCACCGATAAGAATAATATTCTCTTTTGTAATAAACTTTTTTTCTAAGGCTATTTTGATTATATCTTTTCCGAGAATGTTGCATATGTCAGCTTTTTTCATAAACTCTACAGCTCTTTTATCGTCTATCAATTGTTCCCCATAAAATTTTTTTTCGATAGTAATGCTCGGTTTTTTTCCAATTTTTTTATTTAGTAATTCCTCATCACAAATAGCGACTATTAAATTCCCTTTTGCTGAATGTGTCTTGCACCAAAACATCTGAACACAAAGGGTTAAAGTTTGAACTTTTTATCTAAATCCCTCATCAAAGAATCGCAATCTTGTTTTATTTTTTCTAAGCTTACTAGAATTCTCTGTTTTTCTTTCTCCGCTTCTTCTATGCTGCTGTAGACGTCTATTGCCTCCTTGAATGCACTTAAGTCGACAGAAGCATACGGTTTATCGTTCATCTTTTTTGTTACTTTCTCGCACATACCAGCCAACCATTTGTTCATCCCTTCTTTTACTTCTCTTTTTATGAGTTTATTCTTGTCAAGGTTTTTTTTCATTATCCTAATTATCGGGGCTGCTGGTAACGGTAAAGCCTCAGTCTTTTCTGCATTTTCAGTCAAAAACAATCACCTCTGTTTGATATAATAATGAGTTTGAAACTTATATAACATTAGATGTGCCTAATAACTTGTTTGGCTCCGCATGCTTCGCATTTCAAGAACATTATTCTACCCATTTTTTCGAAGTGGGTATCTGGTTTATTACATTCTTTACAATAAACGAATTCATTAACATAAGACTTAATTTTTTCCTCGATCAAACTTCTTATAACCTTTCCTTGTAGTATTAGTCTGTTACCGTTTAAATGGCCAGGTGTAGCCAATTCTCTAAACAGGTATTTTGTAAGATGCTTCGGGTCTCTTCTTATACTGTCAGTTATTTCTATGAAATTTATTATGAAAGTTCTGTTGCCTTGGATGTTTGTCTCGGGTGGGGGAATTTCATACCTACTTTCTTTTTTTACATTATCCGGAATTTTTTCTATAGCTTCGTTTAACATTTGTTCGTATGTTTTCATTCTTACACCTTCTTCATTACTCCTGGGGAAGGTTCATAGCATGTTCCGTCTGACAACAATTCATTCACGGCTTCTTCGAATATGTTTTCAGGTAGTTTAGATTCTTCTAACAATTTTTTGAATTCGATTCCTTCTCCCTTATCCAATTTTTCTAACGTCTCTAACAGAAGAGGTTTGTAATCTTCTTTTATTCCTTCTTCAGTCAATAAAGATTCTATAACAGCGTCTACTGTATTTCCATCTATATCATATTCTTTTTTCATGTGTGTTTTAAGTTCTTCTAAATTTCTAAAATTATCTTTGTCTTTTTTAATATTCTCTAAATATTTTTTCTGTTTCAACAATTGTTTAAGAATTTCTAATCGATGTAAAGATTCGTAATTTGGGTCGGTAATTTTTTTGACTATCTCAGGAATTATATAATTCTCGTCAGCGTATTCCCTCACTTTCCCTATAACAGTTACCAAATCTCCTATTTCTAAGTTAGCAAAAAAGTTCGAATCTTCTTTGAAAGCCTTTACTCTAATAGAATCGGAATCATCATCTACAGTTATAGAAGAATAGTTGCCATCTTCACTCATGAATTTGTCAACAATCGTCCCGACTAAGTTTGCTCTGGAAATTTTTTGTCCTAGTTCTGTTAATATGTAGCTAGGTTCTAAACCTTCTTTTTTGATGAACTTACTGTTGACTACATCAGAAATTCTTGCCTTAATTGTAGTTTGTCTTAAATTTTCCATGGTTCTTATATGGATTGATAAAGACTAAAATATAACGATGATTGGAAAAAAAAGAAAAAAAATCAAAAAAAGTTTAGATACAAGCTCCATCGACACATGAAGTTGTCGTATTTCCTGCACAATTCCATGTACTACTGTATTTAATTCCACTCGAACAATAGTATTCGTTTAAAATAGTGGTTGTAGTGTTGGAAGGTAAGCAAAAGTCCGTATAACTATATGGTTGTCCATTGTAATTTCCTGAAACAGTTCCTTTTACATTAACACTCCATCCGCCATCTGTATCGCTACAAGTATTCGGTATTGTAGTAGTAGTTGGACATGATCCACAATCACTTACACATGAAGTACATGTTTCTCCACCTTCACATTTTCTATCACCACAGTTTGTTTCATCGTTGTCGTATCTGCTTGAACATCCTGCATCCCTCATGTCAATCTTTCCGTCCAAATCATTGTCTTTTTTATCATTGCATTCATAGCTTGTTCCACTAGAACCAAGTGGTACTATGCCTTCTCCTGATGCTCCAGCAAAAGCAACAACCGCTATTATCATAGCAATTATCGAAAAAGCTAATGCTGATATAGCTATTGTTTTTGCATCCATTTTATCACTATATAATTATTGTTTTTTTTTAGTTTTAAATCTTCTGTATGAAATTTGGCCTTGGTTCAAAGACAAGTCCTTCATTCTTCATTCCTTTTAGGATTTCATCTATATCTTCCACACCTTCTTCTCTCGCCCTTCTCGCTATCTCTTCAACAGGAATAGTCTTACCGATAATTTTTGTCAATTCTTCTATCACATCTAAAACGATCCTTATCTTACTTCTCTGAGCACTCGTTATAGTTCCTTCTGCCCTGTCTATGTCTATCATTCCAGTCTCAGGATCGAAACCGAACTGCCTTAAAGAAACTTTCATCAATTTTATAGCCCTATCTGCATCTTCCATCTCTACTTTATCACTAAACCTAATTTTTGCAGATGCCTCTGCTAATCTTATCAACGACTCATATTGTCTCAATGTAATAGAAACAGGCGCTTCACCACCAGCTTTTGCTCTCATTTTCAAGTAAAAATCTTTTAATACTTCTGCTGCTTCTTTTGTTAGGATGGGATGAATATAACTCCTAGAATATGAAATATACTTTCTGAGTAAATCTTGTTCTATGACTGGCTTGGCCTCTTCTTCTTTGAAATGTCTCATCTTTATGATATGTTCAACCATCTTAGTATCGAATTCAGGATTGGGAACATCACGTAGAGCAAACTTCAAATCGAATCTACTGAGCATTACATCGTCTAAGGATATTTGTTCTCTTATCGGTATGTATGGATCAAACCTCCCGAGTTTAGGATTACCACCTGCTAGGATAGCAGTCTGTGCGGGTAAAGTTGCTACTATCGATGCCTTTGCTATAGAGACCGTTCCCATAGACATGGCTTCTTGTAATGCGACTATGTCTTGTGGGGCTACTTTTGAGAACTCATCAATCGCACATATACTTCTGTTGCTCATGATTAACGCCCCTGCTTCTAAGACCCATCCACCTAAAAATTGTTCATCTTTTACAACAGTTGCTGTAAGACCTGGTCCGGTTACACCAGTTCCGGAAACATACTTACCACGTGGCATCAACTTAGAAGTTAATTGCATCAACTGACTTTTTCCAGCTGCCGGGTCTCCAACTAACAGAATGTGAATGTTCCCCCTTATTTTCGTTCCATCTTTCAAAAGTTTAGGTTCTCCACTAAACAATTGAAACATAATAGCCAATTTCACATCTTCCATGCCGTACATACTCGGAGCTAATGAAGCGATCAACTTATTGTAAATGTCAGGATCTTTCGCAAGTTTCTTTATCTTCTTTTCTTCCTCAGGATCCATGTCTAATTCTTCCCACTCTATTTCAACGCCTTCAACATTGTTTGCATCCAATAAAATTTCCATCTGCCTAGTCTTCTTACCGCGTTCATTCCTTCTTGGGATTTCTTTCAATATTCCAGTCACTTTTATTCTGTTTCCTGGATCAGTTCTGTTTCGCATCCTAGGGGAAGTCAAATCCTGTTTCAAATAAACCATTATCTCAGAGGGTCTTTCACCAGTCGTTATCTCAAAAGGTTCTTCTATAGCAATCCATCTTGCATCATACAACTTCTGTCCCACTTGTTTGAACCCTCTCCTGCATCCACAATCGCATCTTCCAGGTGAAGTTATGGTTTTTTCTTTTTCTGTCTGTAGGACTATTATCCTCTTACTGCAATCAGGACACTCAAAAACAACCTCAGATACTTCTGGTCTAACTTCAGATGCTCTCTTGACTATCCCATCAACACACAACAATTTTCCTATATGTTCTGCTCTGATATTTCTTATCCTGACTTTCGTGTTATCAGGCGTGTTGAAAAATCTTATATTTAATTTTCCTTTTTGTGGCAAATCTATCTCTTCTACAGATTCTTCTAACCATTCGATGGTTTCTTCTGGTTTTTCTAGTATCGCATCAGCAAGTTCAGGGTCAAATTTATCGACTAGAGAGAAATCTACGTTGAGATATTTTTTTCCTTCTGTGACAGCCAAAGCTAAGTCTTTATAGTAATTATCTCTCAAAAATTCTGAAAACTTATCTATGATTTCATCTTTCTTCATAAACCTTATTTTTGAATGCAACGATAGACTTTAATTTTTTGAATATAGTGTCGAGGGCAATCTCTATATCCTCAACCTTTCTTACACCAGTGCAAACAACTTTGCCTGAGCTGAAAAGTAAGAATGCCGCCTTTGGGGTTTTCATCCTGTAAACTAACCCAGGAAATTGCTCTGGTTCATATTCAGAATTTTCCAGCTCAAAAGCTATCTTATCCAAGTTTAATATGGAGGGAAGTTGGGCTGAAGCAACAATATTCTCGATTTTTATATTAAATTTCTTCATCATTTTTCCTCCAAAATGAATTCTTATTTATATATTTTTCGCAAGTATTTAAAAAACACTATTTAAATGTATTCACTTAAACTTAGTAAAAATTGATTCAATTTCCAGACTGGAACTACAAATGTATCTTCATGTTTTAACAGATCTTCTTCAAACCACGTGACTATCAACGGAGTAAATTTTGTTTTCTCATTGATTTGAAATTTGTTTTTGGCTATAGGGTTATTTTTAATAAATTTTTTGAATTCTTCTAACCTGTATTTTTGTTCTTCAACTGCATACTTCAAACTAGTTTTTTTATGTCTCCCTCTATTCCATTGTTTGCAATCAATTGCCAAAAGATTATTTACATCGGAAGCAATGATGTCAATCTCAAATTTTCTTTCAATCTTGAACCTAAAGTTTTGAAAAACAGTGAAATCGTGATTGTTTAAAATTCTCATTGTTAATTCTTCAAATTCTTTCCAGTCAATTTCTTCAATAATATTTTCTATTTGTTCGCCTTTCAGAATTTTATCTTTTATTTTTTCGATGTCAATCATAATTTATAATAAGTCTGTTAAGAGTAATATAGTGGTTGCTATGGAAATGACGGATCGCTCTATTAGAGAAGCATTGCTATATGAGAAATTGGATAACAAAAAAGTAAGATGCAATACTTGCAATAGACGTTGTATTATTGCTCCAAATAAAGTAGGTTTTTGTAAGACGAGAGAAAATAGAAATGGTAAATTATACACGTTAGAGTATGGTTTGATATCATCTTTAAGTGTCAACCCTATAGAAAAAAAACCTTTGTTTCATTTCTGGCCTGGTAGTGATTGTTTGACGATTGGAAGTTGGTCTTGTACTTTTACTTGTGATTGGTGCCAGAATTTCGATATTTCAAAAATTCCTCCTGATGTTAAAAATTCAAACTTCATATCACCAGAAAATTTAGTTGAGTTGACAATAAAAGAAAAATGCCAAGGTACTAGTATGAGTTTTTCTGAACCGACAACATTCTTAGAATACTGTTTGGATGTTTTCAAACTTGCAAGAAAGAAAAAACTGTATAATACTTTCATCACGAACGGGTATTTTACTCCAGAAGCTTTAGACCTTCTCATAAAATCTGGTTGCGATGCTTTCAACATCGACATGAAAGGTGATAAAAAAGCTGTAAAAAAATATTGCAACGCTGATGTTGAACTTGTTTGGCAGAATATTATAGAATCTAGAAAAAAAGGTGCATGGGTTGAAATAGCGACTCTAGTCATTCCTGGAGTTAATGACGGTGAAGAATGTCTAAGAGAAATAGCGAAAAGAATTCATGATGAAGTCGGCGATGATACCCCTTGGCATGTATCAAGATATTATCCCTGTTATAAATTTACTAACCCATCAACTCCAGTTGAAACTTTAGAGAAAGCATTCAAGATTGGAAAAGAAGAAGAATTAAAATTCATTTATGTAGGCAACGTCCCTGGTCATAAAGAAAACACTTACTGTCCTAAATGTAAAAAAGTTCTGATAGAAAGATTTGGTTTCGATGTGTTATCTTTTAATTTAACAAAAGATAAAAAATGTCCTAATTGTGAAGAAAAAATTCCGATAATCGGAAATTTTATTAAACATGAAAGGGTAGGTGGTTTTAATTAAAATTCTAGGTATTGATGAGGCCGGGAGAGGACCAGTCATCGGCCCAATGGTTATTTGCGGTTTGATGGTAGACGAGAACGGTGAAAAGAAATTAAGAGAAATAAAGGTTAGAGATTCAAAAGAACTGACACCGAAAAAACGAGAAGAACTTGCACCTTTAATAGAAAAAATCGCTACTCATGTTGTATTACTTCGTGTCCAACCTTGCAAGATCGACAACAGTAGAAAACATGGTATCAACCTCAACAAACTTGAAGCACTAAAAATGATAGAAATAATAAATTTGTTAGAACCAGATAAAGCTATAATCGATACGCCAACAGTTAATACAAAAAAATTTGAAGATTTCCTCTGGTCTAAAGTTGAGAAAAAAAACATAGAATTTGTATGTGAAAATTACGCTGATAAAAATTATCCTGTCGTTTCAGCCGCATCTATATTAGCAAAAGTCAATAGAGATAAAGCGATTGAAGAATTGAAGAGAAAAGTTGGTTTTGATTTTGGTGTTGGTTATCCTCATGATCAACGAACAATAGAATTCTTGCACAAATTAGCAAGAGAAAACAACGGAAAATTACCAAACTATGTAAGACATACTTGGGATACTGCTGAACAAATAACAAAACAGTACAAACAACTCAGGGTTTTAAGTTTTTTTAAAAAATTGGTTAAAAAATAATCATCTCTTAAACCAGTTCTCAAGTTTTGATTGTGTTCCTTGTTTTTTAATTTGAATTAATCTACTGGCAGCTGTTTCAATTCTTTCTTTAGAGAAATCATGTTCTTCAGCCATCAATTCGATTATCTTGTCTCTGTCAGGTTCTTTCCATTCTATTTCATATTTTTTAGAAACAGGTGGGTTTAGGAAGAAATCATAAATCTTATAGGGATCCACATCGAAAGTCCATTCAACATTTTTCAAGATGTCATCTAAAGTTTTGTTTTCTTTGATAATTTTCAGAGCTGTCTTAGGTCCAATGCCTTTGATGCCTTGTGGATTATAATCCGTTCCAATTAATATGCCTAGTATAATCAATTGTTCTTTTGTTATTCCAAGTTCAGATAGAACTTTATCCAATTCTATGATTTCAGGTTTTATATTGATGTAAGCTTCTTGTCTCGGTAATTTTCTCTTTCCAGTTATCGACAAGTTTCTTACTAAACGTGGAGATGAAAACATCAATGCATCATAATCTTGTGATCCCGAATAATCAACATCTCCATTTTTACACATGAAAGCACACTGAGCCTCACCTTCTGATTTTGCTTGAATCCAAGGGATGCCCATTGCATCTAGAACTTTTCTACTATCTTCTATCATCTCTGTCGTCAGTTTTAAAGACCCTTGCGCATAGACCATTATGTCTTCTTTTCTACCTTCTTTAACAGCTTGTTCCCATTTTTTTCT
>CAZRNP010000018.1:11494-17045 GCA_964601485.1 uncultured archaeon | reverse complement strand
TTTCGTCCTCTCTCGGCGTTGATATAAAGGCTCAAATTAAATAATTGTTATGAAAAAAATTTATGTATTATTTTATCTTATTTTTCTCGAACTAAGAAGAATCATCTTCAGGGTAAAATATTTTGCAGAAGCTGATGTAACAGATAACTGCAATCTTAGGTGTAAGCACTGCTATCATTTCCATGGCAAAGACGAATTTAAAACAAAAGAATTATCTCTGGATGTCTGGAGGAAAAGATTCAACGACCTTCACAAAGCAGGGATAAGGTTCATTCTTCTGGTCGGTGGAGAACCTGCACTTAGGAATGATATTCTTATGCTCGCTGATAATATTTTTCCTTTTGTTTATGTTATCACAAACGGAACAATAAAGATACCCAAAGAATTTAATCATGTATTGTTTGTTTCCTTGGACGGTATGGAGAAAAGAAATGATTCAATAAGAGGAAATGGTGTTTTTTCAAAAGTAATGAAAAATTATTCAGGGGATAGGCGTGTTGCTATCAATATGACAATAACTAAGGATAATTACAAAGACCTCGTAGATATCGTTAAGTTTGCAAAGGAAAATGGTTTCAGGGGTGTTGTGTGTAACATATGTGCAGGTGGGATCGATGTTACGGGCCCCATGGTTGTAAGAAGAAAAGAGAGAAAGACCATAATAAAAGAACTGAAACGAGTGAAGTCATTATACCCAAAAGATTTTCTTTTGTCTAAAACGATGATAAAATGATATGAATACCCAAACCATAGGAGCTCATGCTATTGGGGTGATGAAGTATTGCATTTTGATGTTTCATGGAACAAAAGGAGATGCTTTAGAAATAATGCAGACTGTTCCAATTGCGGATGTTTGGCAGGATCCTTTCAAAGCCCTCTAACAATGTTAAGGCACCCAAGAGAGATGATGAAATTAGTTTAAGATATGTGAAGAAATTGATATAAGAATGATAAATCTATACTGCCCACCTACCATTACAAAATTCTATATATTAATTTTTATTTCTTTTAAACCTACAAACTTGATATAACATATCAAGTCACAGCCTCGGCGTTTTAATTTTATTGATAAGTTTCTGTTGCTTCTCTTTTTCCACCTTGTAAGTATTGAATAATATTACTAACCACAGAATTTTGAGCTTCAACTACAGATTTTAACTTAGATATGCGAGAATCTAGTTCCGATATTTTATTCTGGAACGCTTGAAGGACTTGATCTCCTTTAATGTTTACAACAGGTGTTTTATTCTGTAACATTTTTTTGAAATTTTCTTCCATCGTTTTCTGCAATTCTTTCAAATGTTTTTCTTCCACGAATTTAGTGAGTTTAACACTGACTTCGTCCAACATCTTAGTCATTTCTATAGTTAATTCATCGAGTTTTTCTACTTTTTCTCTCTGTCCTTCTAATTGACTAACTTTTGCGTTTAACTCAGAAAATATACCCTCTACTTTTGCAGCGATTTTGTCAGCATAATCTTTTACGTCACGAATTTCAGAGATCTTCTTATCCATGTCAAAGGATAAGTCAACAATGTTCTCAAAACTTTTTATTTTTTCCAAAAGTCCCCTGAATTTTTTAACATCCTCGCTCAAGGCTCTGACTAAAGCTTCTAATTCTTCTATCTTTGCCCTGTTTTCCAAAATTTCCATCTTTCTTTTCTCAAAAGCACTCTTTATTCTCATTGGTTCAAGGCCACTCACAGTTTCTTTCACGTTCTCAAAATCTGTTTCTATCTTAGTAAAAGATCTTTCCCTCTCCATTATCATGCTCCTGAGTTCACCGATTTCTTCTGCCAACTGTGTAATTCTCTCGCTTGATTCATTCCTAGAACTGTCAAAGATTTCTAATTTCCCGTCAATCTTTTCCAACCTCAAAAGTAATTCTGATATATCTGCTTCTCCTCCAAATTCTTCTTTCATTTTTCTAGGAGTTTCAACGTATTCTTCTTCAATCTCTCTTTTAGGTATTTCCTTCGTTACACCATATTTTTCCTTCAATTCTTTTTCTTCTTCCTTTTTCTTAATTTTCTCAGATTCTTCTAATTTTTCTTCCTGTTCCTTTTCAATTTCTTTAAAACTTTTTTCTTCTTCTGTGACTTTCGCGTTTGGTTCATCTACTACTTCTATCTTTGCTTCTTCTGTAGCTTCTTCAGGCTGTTTTTCTTCAATCTCTTCAAGAATCGGTCTTTTACTGGGTTCTTCTGGTAAAGGTTCAACTTTTTCTTTACCTTTAAACATACCAAAGATTTTTCCAAGACCAGATTTCTTTTCTTCAGGTATTTGCCTCACCTATGTTTAAATGTTTTCTCAACGAGTCAATATATATCTTAGCCATCCTGAACCTACCTTTCTTTAACTTATCTTTAGCCAACTTTAACTCGGTTTTAAGGTCGAACACATCCTTCCCAGACTTTTCTATAGCTTCTATGTTCATCTCTATTATATCAATCAATGAAGCATATTCTTTATACGTCTCTAATTCTACATCAGGAATCTTGTGTGGTTC
Source organism: uncultured archaeon (assembly GCA_964601485.1). Classification (GTDB taxonomy): domain Archaea; phylum Aenigmatarchaeota; class Aenigmatarchaeia; order CG10238-14; family CG10238-14; genus JASEGC01. The sequence goes on along the minus strand of CAZRNP010000018.1, from coordinate 14,536 downwards.
ATGGAATGTTGGCCTGAAAGCAACAAACCATGGCCTACCATCGTTGTACTTTGGGTTCTGTATCATTCCTGTACCTACTTCTAGTTTCGTTACTCTTTTAACATAATCAAGGCCGTACTTCTTCTCGATTCTAGATAGGTCGCCCAATGATTTTGTGTGCAACTGTACTTCTGTTAAAACGTTACCTTTTATTGCTTCTTTAAAGTCTGACAGTACTTGTGAAACCATTATTAAACCGATACCCCACTTTCTGAATTCTCTGCATGCCCTTTCCAGAGAAATATACCCGCCAGTACCACCGTATCTCTCCAATAAACGATGTACTTCGTCAAACACAACAACCATCTTAAGTTTTGTGGATTCTTCCCATCCTTGAGCGAATATCGTGTCTATTATGTTTTTCACAGCGACGTCGTACTGTCCTGGTTTTAGCCTGTTAAGAGTAAAGACTGTTACTTCACCTGGATTCATGTATTTTTTGAAGTTTATGTTCACGTTCGGGTCTGTAATCTCATATATCATTCCCGTGTAAGGCCTAGTTTCATTTATGTTTAAGCCGAACTCTTTGTAGTATTTCAACAAATTAGGGTCTCTGCATGGCCTTACAAAACCTGTCCATTGTGCAGTTGGGTCGAAGACTATGACTGGTATCTTTTCCCTTAACAGTTCTTCGACAAAGATAGTAGCAGACACACTCTTTCCAGAACCAGTAGCACCCGCTGTTAATACATGCGTTCTTAAATCATTCATATCGAAGTAAGCTTTTTTAGCAGTCTCAGCTATTTTACCTAACCAAACTCTACCTTTTGGCAACTTGTTGAAATCGAGTGGGAATATGTACCTTGCTTTACCAAGTTTCCATTGGATGTATCTTTTTCTTGTGTATAGAATAGAAACTACGGATGTTGTAGTCAAGACTATTATGATCGTCATGTTGATACGTTTAGTTGTCCAGAAAGATTTAATGACTTCAAAATCGTCTTGCTGTGATGCAGAATTAATTCCATACTTTACTCTTACTTCAAACCAGTAACGACCTACTGTAATGTTAACATTGGATAAATCAATATTTTTTTGGAAAGATTGTGTTGACTGTATGAACTTAGTCTCATTCTCTTCATAGATAATTTTATCAGTTTCATATTCTTTTATCAAATAACCTAAATTTGCGTTAAACCTCTTGTTGAGTCCCATATCGTATAAAGTGATGTAGAACTTTGCTGTTTCATTGATACCAACTTTTTTATCCAATGCTTTTACGACTACGTCCAAGTAGACCTCCCCTTTTAAAGAAACAACTATCGTCACAGGAATAGTTTGAGTTTTATTGTTGCCTATTATAGAAAGCTGCCCAGTATAAGTTCCTGGCTCAGCATCGTTCGGAATCTTAACATAGATGTTGGTTATTTCTTCTTTTCTAGGTCCTACTGTTAATGTTGATCTACCCATACTAACAAATTTATTTATAGTTCCGATGATTGAGATAGAAACGTTTAGGTTTGAATTTAAATTGTTGGTAACCCAGAGAGCATAAGTATTCTCTTCCCCCAGATCCATTTGAACTTCTGTTAAGTTTGTTCTCAGACTGAAAAGGTCTTCAGGTGCTCCACAGTCTTGTGGACAGTTGTCCCTGTTTTCTCCTGTTTCACAGATATTGTTACCGCATTGAGCAGTTGTTACGCTACTCCCTCCCCCACCACCACTACTACTCCCAGTAGTTCCACCTGAACTACATGCAGAACAATCTAATGTACAGTAATAAGCCTCATTACAACCTTCTTTTGATTGACACCTACCGTTACCGCATATAGCAGTCTCACTAGCAGCATACACAGATGAAAGAGATGCGTAAGATGATATGTTAAGAGATATAGTTTTGGATGTTGGGTTAACTGTACCGGTTGGATCGCCCCAACTGGAACAATTGTTACTAGAATGAGACCAACTTGAACATTTAGATATCATAACATCATAGTCAAAATCAGGTTGAGTAACTGATGGAGAATAATTCAAAGTAACAGTTGTGATTCCATTGACCAGAATGGAATTTATGTCTAAAGCTACTAGTTTCTTCCCCTCTATGTACTTTGCTGGGTTTATTATACCGACTGCAATATCAGTAAAATTCAATGGGTTGGTTATATTTGTTATACTCGTTGTATTGAACTGTTGTTCTGCAGTTTTTGTTGTGTTAACATCATAGAATAATATTGTGTGATTGAATACCTTTACTTCTAAATCATACAACCTTTTGTGCACTGTTAAGTTGTAATACTTGTAAGAAGAATTAGTACTTGTTTGATGAATTATATCCCTTGTCCCATTCCTGTAGAAGGTCAAATCTGCTGATACATTAGTATTTCCATTATAGTTTGTGATATTCCCAAAAAGTGTTAATGGTAAGTATACTTCAAACCATCCAGTTGTTGTAGCAGTATTGTTGGGGTTAGTGTCATTTGCATAAAGTATGAAAGTATAATCGCCTGTACCATTTAAATTTAAAGATGTGTTCAAAGATATGTTCCAAATTCCTATTTTGTTGTTTGAAGATGTGTTAGTTAAATTTTGAATAAAATTAGTTCCATTTGGAAATGTTATGTTAACCCAAACACTTGTGACACTATAAGTATCAGAGACGTTGGCATTGATTGTAACATTTTGAACGATGTGTTCTGCAGAAGTAGCCGTGACACTCAAGAATTCTGGTCGTTGATTATCAGAACTACCGACTATGTAAACATTTTTTGTATCATTTGACCCAGAAACATTATAAAACAAATTATATATGGGTGTAGTATTATCCGTGATGTTGCATTTTACTGTATAAGGTCCTTCTACTATAGCAGCATTAGAAACGTTCCAATTGTATGTCGCGTTACCGTTTGATTGGGTTATGTTCGTTCCCATGGGATATTCAGCGGTAGAATTAATGTACCAGAAATTAACAGGATATTGAGATACATCTTGGTATGATGGGTTCGGGTCCCCTACATGGCAAATTACTTTGTAGGATTCTCCTACGGTAAGAGATGATCTATTGAT
>CAZRNP010000018.1:0-11394 GCA_964601485.1 uncultured archaeon | reverse complement strand
ATCCTCCTGATTGTGAGAAATACCAACTTACTGTATAGTTTTGACTGGGTGCACCGCAAGAAGAATCATAAACTGTTGAATTCAGAGTGACATTGTCTAGTTCATGGATTATCTGGCTGGAAAGAGGCCTGATTATAGTTATGTTCAAGTTGCCTTTTAACGTAGCATTTGTACGACTTTCATTTATTGTAATGTTGTAGTACTGGGATGCACTTCCGCTCAGAGTAACGTTTATTGGATAAACATCTAGGTTGTCTGAACAACCAGTCTGCCAAGTGTAATTACAATAACCTGAGCTGTTGGTGTTTGAATTTGACATCTGTGTATTGTTGATGTACCAAGTACATGTATAATCTTTAACAGTAACGATATTGTTATTCTCATCGAGTAATTTTGCCAAAAAAGTTACGTTATTTGTTCGATTGAAGTTCCTATTGATGAAGGATTCTGTGAAATTGATTCTTAACTCTCCAAAAACGTTTACAGTATAGTTAGTAGAGTTTGTGTCATAATAATAATCGTCTTGATAAGTTGCCCCCGTCCACCACTGCCGAGCAGCAGAATATGATGAATTTGGGTCAAAAGTGAAATTGCAATGCCCTGTCTCGTTAGTTGATGTTCTATTGGAAAGAATAAAATTAGTTTCATCAGCAGTTATCCAAAAACTACAATTTACACCGCTGACAGTTTGATTATCATCGGTATCATTGACTAAAAACGATAAAAATGTGGTGTTGATTCCAATCCTGCTGACGTTGGTGTTATCCCCAGAGGTTGATGTAATAGACACATTGTGTTTCAAAACAGTTAGGCCAGTAAAATTAGATGTATTACGCCAAGAATGATAAAATTCTCCTGTAGTACGATTGAAATCCCTGTATTCGAACATGTAATGTGTAGTGTTAGTTCCAACCCAAGATTTGTTTGCAGTATAATTAAACCAAACTGTCCCACTCCCAGAGATATTCTTAGATTCTTTCATCTCCCAGTTTAAGCCGTCAACCTTCAACCAAAACCTTACTGTTACATTGTCATTGTTGATGCTATCATTGACGAATATACTAAAGTTGAAAGTTCTGTTCCATTTATCTGATGAAGGCGTCACGTTTTCGTTCGTCAAGTTAGCAGGAAGGTTTGTTGTACCGTTAACTATGTAGACTATTGTTGAAGTATGCGGCTGTTTCCATTTGAAGAAATCAGCTTGATTATCACCATCCGTGTCTTGCTTACACACAAAGAAATAATCAGTCCCGTTTATTGTTTTTATGGTGTATGATGGAATCGTGTTACAATCGGTCTTTAGGTCAGTGGGAGTAATATCGTAAAAAGTTCCGTTGCTGTACCAATCAACGTACAGTCCTGAATCAGAGATGAATACTCCTGCGTTTATACTTGTATTTGCAGTGACGTTGTAGAAGGTTGTTGTCGTTTCATTCCAGATGGTTATGTTCTTTGCCCAAGTACCAGACCCAACATAATAACCAGGGGTTTCATTGGCATAAATTGGTATGCCCGTGCTCATAGAGTTGTCCCAGAAAATATCAGGAGAAGGTAAAGAACCACTCGAATTTACATACCTATAACTAGTTAGGTTACATACATTCTGGTCATTTACTGTTGTGTTAGAATAAAATATTCCACCAAAAGAACATTCGGTTGATGTACTGTTTATCTTGACATATCTTATTTGAATGTTGTTCGCGGGGTTTGTGTTGTAGGATACATTAATTGATTGATTTCCTATACTTTCATTAACGAGTGTGTTGTTTGTCCTCGCCCATACCCCATTTAATTGAGAAGAATTGATTGCTCCTGAAGCGTTGTAATCGTAAGTTATGTTTATTGACGTGATGTTTAAATCGCCACCACTGTCCGAATGGAAGATTAAAGAAATATTACAGTTTTGAGAGTTACAATTATTATTGAGATAGTTTTGAATTGTTGGAGTAATAGTAGAATTTGAGATGTTAATACTCGTTCTTAATTTTCCAGAATTGCTCCAATCATAGTCGCCATCATTCTCTATGTCCAAAGAAACATTGACTGGATAATATTGAAAATTCAAAATGTACAAGTTTATTCCCGATTGTGCTCTTGTTCCAGCAACAACCTCATTACCCTCATCAGCAGTTATATTCCCGACATCCACTCCCTGAACAGAATTACTAGTTGTATGGGTCCAGATTAAATTGCCTGTTGAATTAAAAACATAAACTTTATTGTCATTAGCTCCTGCTACAACTTCGTTTCCTGCTGAATCAGTAGTTACATCACCTATTGCAACAGTGTTTACTGGTATACCTATTGAATAGTTCCAAATTTGACCCCCAGTGGAGTTTAGGAAGAATACGTAAGTATCTGCTGCTACGATGATTTCATTGTCTGAAGTGGAGGTAACATTCCCTATGGCTAAACGGTTTACAGGGCTAACTCCAAGTGATACATTCCATACTTGTTGACCAGATGCGTTTATAACATAAACCTTTCCATCGGAACATCCGCCAACAACTTCATTCCCTTCATCAGTGGATATATTCCCTATAGCAACTCCATTCACACTTCCCGATAAGCCATAACTCCATAATTGATTACCGTTAGAATTTAAGAGTAATAAGCTGTTGTTACCAACTCCTACAGCGATCTCATTGTCTGAAGTGGATGTGTTGACATTCCCTACATCAACAGACTTAACTTCATACCCTACTGTATAGTTCCATACTTGTTGACCAGATGCGTTTATAACATAAACTTTTTTATCTTGACACCCACCAACGACTTCATTCCCTTCATCAGTGGATATGTTTCCGATAGATACATCATTAAAATTATAGCTAGCCCTCGAGAAACTCCATAAATTGCTACCTGCAGAATTCAATAGGTTAATTCCTCCATATACTGCTACAGCGATCTCATTGTCTGAAGTGGATGTGTTGACATTCCCTATCGTTAAACTGTTGACTTGCTCTGATGCATAAGACTGTAACGGAAAACTTTCTCCTTTCAAAGTAATGTTTGAGAATAAGATGGTTGAATTCTTAGGAATAGTTATCTCAACAGTTATGTTTTGGCTCGTGTTAAACAACAAATCTTTTGTAGTACTGCTACCATTAAAAACATTTTCTTCATACCTAAAAACAGGGTTAGCCCAATTCAGGATAAAAGTTTTTTGTGTCGCTGAATATCCTATCTGAATAGTAAAAGCTAACGCTATGAAAAGGAATACTAAAGTTAAACTGATTCTATTAATGGGCTTCATAGCCTACATCCTCAAAGTTTTTATTAAATTTTACCAGAAGACTCCTCAAGTAATGTAAAGTAGCAGAACCAACCCTTCTTCTATAAACGATACCAGAACCTTTTAACTCGAACACATACTTAATGATCGTATGTCTACTAACGCCAATCCTGTCTGATAAAAACTGTACAGTCAACCCTTCTGGATGGGTTTCCAATATTCTAATTATCTCTTCTCTAACGTTTTTTCCATTAATAGTAATCACTAATAGTAACTATTAATGATAATAATTAAAGTTTACCAGAACTTAAACTTTATGCTTGGTCCTCAGGAAGTGGTATTTTTTTCAACCTTTCCTTAACTTCCTGTAAAATTTTAGCTCTTTCACGTCTTCTCTTTATCCTGTAGTATATTATGGTTGTTATAATCAATATTATCAATATTACAACCATTGCAGGCCAGAATATAAGCCCTATTAGTATAAACTTCTTTATTCTATCCAAAGGATCACATATCTTCTCATAATTCTTTTCTTTTAGGTACGTTCCAGCCAACTGGAATTGTTCATCTGATTTAAAGAATGGTGGTATTAAAACTTTTGAAGTGTTAGATGTCCCCAATTCCATTTCGAGAGTTATGTCAACTTTATCCACAACCTTCTTCTCTACTGGTATAGCATATTCAAACCAGCTTACAGCCTTTTCATAATTTTTGTTGTTATACTCTTCTTTTCCTTTTTCAACTGCATACTCTGCGTCATCATAGACTGTTTTTATGATCGTTGTGTCTATGCAATCTTTGACTGACAGGGAACGTTTTGCATCTGATCTAAATTTCTCTAGTTCTGTCAACAACAAATCAGCTATTTCTTTTGGGTTTCTACCGATCACTAAGGTTATAACAACAGTGTTGCTTTCTGTCCCGTCCATGGCCTTAACGTTCAACTTGTAAACTCCTGTTTCTGCATTGGTAGGAACATCTATAACGACTAAATACTTCCCTATCTCTCCAGGATAGATGTTATCAGTTGAGGGGAAAACGCTAATCCACCCTGGAGGAATTCCGTCGACTGAAATCATTATCGACCTTGCAACTTCTGTTCCTGTGTTGTTGACTGATGCGATGAAACTGGTCTTGTTGCCTGTTATGACGGTTAATATCTCATCAGATACGTTCAAGATGATTTTATAGACTTCTAACTTTAGTATTTCTTCTTTTCGACCTCCCCCGCCACCACCACCAGTTGGTGTTTCAGTAGTTGTCGGACAAGAAATAACTTCAAATGTGTCGTATGCCTGTTTTACAGCCGATTTTCTTTCTAACTTGGCTAAAAATCTGTATTTACCGTTTGATGATGGAACAGCAAGAATGGATGAAAGTATTGTTTCATTTTCAATTATCGATATGTCATCGTCCTTTTTCTCTTTATAAACAACCCAATCATAATCAACTATCTGATAAGTCATGTTTACTTTAACTTCTTCTGGTGGATAGATCTTTGTTATGTTTATCTTTGCATTCACACTGCCTCCCTGACATATTATTTTACTTTCTGTGGGTACCTTAACATTCAAACGAAAATCATTGTTTGAAACAATGATGTTTAATCTTATCTCTCTTACTTTATCTTCACCATATGGGTTGTCAGCGTAAATGAATATACTTCCATTATCGTAGACGCCTTCTGGCGTATCGGGTGGAATGGTTATAGAAAAATCAGTTGCATTATAAGGATTTAGATAGAGATTATTTTGAGAGAAAGAAACCCATTCTCCTGGTATTCCTTTAGTTGTATTGAGAGTAGCAGTTGTACTGTTACAAGCATCCTCTAGCCACAGTTGTATATTATCAGGATAAGTATAATTTTTGGTCGTGTTCGGTGGTATCGTATCTGGAACCTCGCCTGGAGATCTTCGAAAAGTTCCAATACCTTTATTGACTCTGAAAATACATGTTGAATCCGTAAAATTCTCATCAGAAGTGAAATTGCTTCTGATACTGTAGATACCAGGTTCATCTTTCTCTTGGATTGTATAATTAGTTTTAAAGTATTCAACCTCTGTTGACAACAAACCTATGTTCGACCATTTTTCATTATGAATTTCCTGAGAAGTCGTGTTTAAGATTGATGTTGAAAGGTTACCAATTAGGTTATTAGACCCTAGGTTTTCCAATTTATTCGTTATGTCCACGATTTGTCCAGGACAGTAGCTCTTTGTAGGGCATTCTTCATTGTCTATCAAAATAGATAATTTTAAATTAAAGGGAGGAGCGATATTAATTTTACCACCAATTGTTATAGCTTCCACAAAACCATGAAAAAAAGGATTATTTGAATAGAGAAAAACGATTAGAAAAAGAATAAAGAATAGTAGAAAAATTTCATATTTTCTTCTCATAAAATTGGTAGACAAGTAAAATCACTATTGTTACTAGAATTATTATCGCTAGTATCGGCAATAAATTTATCATTGACTTTATTTCACAAAATGATGAAAGGTATGAAGGTATTTTTCAAAATTTTAAGAAGAAATTAAAGAAGAATATGTCAAAATTTACTTTTTCTTTTTAGTCCAGTAGTAGATGATGACTGCTGCTATTATTATAATTATTATTATAACAAGTGGAGACATGACTGTTGTCTCGGGTTTCTCTTGTGGGATTGTGGTTGTTGTTAGTTTCTCAGCTACGATGTTCACGCTAAATGTTAAAGGATAAATTTCTTTTAAAGTAGATCCTCTTTCACCTTCCAACGAAGGGGAGCAAGTAGCCTTTAAAGTTCCGCTATAGGTTTTTATTTCTGCGTTCATCGGGACTCTTATGTTTCCTTCAAATCTTTTCTCTTCTTCAGCCTTGATCATTTCAGATGTTTTTTCAAAACTAACTATCAAAGGGTCTAAACCTTCGACAGTAAAATCGCAACTTATATCTGCTGTTGAGCCCATGTTCGACACATGAAAAACAAACTTTCCAACTTCACCCCTGAGAAGGTCTGGAGGTATTAAAGTTGGTCCAGAAGCACCTTTAGAGCTCACGAGATTAGAGTTTAAAGACGAGACTAAAAATATTGAAACAATGAACAACAACATTATCTTTCTGTTCATTAATAACCACTCCTACAAGGTATACTATATGCGACTTCACAGGGTTGTGATACAATTGTAAATGTATTGTTGTAAGTTCCTGAAGGGATTGGTGGGTTGGGGGCGGTCGCATTAACGTAGACATGATATATTATAGTAAAGTTTGCTTTATTAAGTGGCCAAATATTTCCTTCATCATCTTGCGAGCAGTCGGAAATTCCACATCTACGTACACCATCAGTTGGGAACCATGCGACTGTGTTAGGTATAATAGCATTAAACCAACCAACACCATTAGCTTGATTAGTATCGTTATCTATACCTAAAGACGAATTAACAAATGATCCAGTAGATTCAATATAAATCTTATTTCCAGTACAAGGTGAGGCATCACACGTAAAATTGGTTGTCTGCCAAGTTAAGTTGAACCTTGTGTTCCCCGTGTTCCTCGTCGCATTAGATCCAGCATCATTTCTCCATGCATTTACATCTAAACCACCCAAATCTATCATATTACCAGTAGCAAGAGGATATCTCCAGTATTGTGCTATAACGTCTTGCCAACCTTTTACTGTGGTAAGGATAGGAATGGTAACAGGTGTATGTTTATCCTTGGCGGTAGCATTAACCCTCCATACACCATATCTTCTGAAATAATCGAGTGAATAGATTGCTGAGTAGTTACAACGGGAACCATCAGCATTTTCTCCAACAAATTGGGCTTGTATATACCCATTAGTCCCTTTATCACCATAAGTATAATCACAAATAGAGCCTGTGTCATTCCTACAAACACTGACGTTCACCTCATAATTAGCTTCGCAATCTGAGTTTGGGTCCAAAACCTCGACTGTTATATTTATACCCGTAAAGCCACCGTCCGTAGCTTTATTTTGACAATAATTAGTAATAGGAGAACCTACATCCTGACACTCAAAGAATCCAGATTGTTCAGTGCTGTTCATGAATATTCTCAGTTGAGTTGGCCCAGCGTCGCTTATGCTCAACTTACCGTATGTTGTTGCCAATCTATCAATTATGACACGGTTAAAACTGGGAACAAACATAGAAATTGCTAAAATAAGAATAATTACAAACAAAAAAGTAAAAATAATTTTTTTCATAATATCATTCATTGTATTTATTTTCTTTTTACTGTTTTATATCGTTTTCGTTTTTTAAAATTCTCATATCGTTTTCGTTTTATTTTAAAAACCCTTTTTCTTCCTATGAAAAGTAAGGTTAGGAAAATGAAAAAACCTAAAGCTAAACGCAAATATATGCCTTCTTCTTTGACCGAGGTTTCCTCTTTGATCACGTTGACTAAAAAAGGAACTTCTGTGGCCATAGTTAAGACTGAAACCCCTTCCCCTTGAACATCTGGCTTACAGCTAATGATTATTCCTCCCCTATAATTTTTTACAGGAGCTTTAGTAGGAATATCAATCCTACCAAAAACCTTTTCAGCCTTCCCAGCTTCAACTTTTGTTTGCACTTTCTCGAAACTAACTACCAAAGGTTCTAAATCGCTAGCAGAATAAGTGCATGATTGGTTTTCTTTAGAAGTCAGGGCTTGTATTTCAAAGCTGAAAGGAATCGATTCTCCCATCTTTAAAGTTACGTTAGAAGGCAAAGGTTGAATTATAGCTAAAGAGAAGACTTCTGGAAGGATTAAGAGTGAGAAAATGAAGGTTAAATTCATCAGTTTCAACATTTCACCTCTAATTAATTTGAATTTAGACATAAATTAGCTTTCCTCCCCTTTTATACCGATAGTGTTGTTGTACATCTGGGCTTTAAAACCTAGGGGAATATAAGCCCTGAAATACAGTAACTTTTCTTCATCTACTGGAGAAAAGAAAGAAAGGACTAAAACATAATCTTTCGTCAAGTTCTCAAAGATTCCTGTCTCAGTTTCATTATAAGTAACATTATCGACGTTTATGACTTTACTAGTGTCAGTTTCACCTATTAAATCTGACCCGTTTATCGAAATGTTCAACTCAGTGTTCCCGGTGTTTTTCATTTTCATAGGATAAGCTGAAGTTGAGTTAACAGTTTGCCCTGGTAAACCGGTAAAATTTATGAACGTGACGTTTGACATAACTGAGTAAATTTTCAAGTAGTTGAAAACAAAAGACGTGAAGTTTTTTAATCCAGTAGTTAAGTTCAAGTCTACGCTCACGTTCCAGTCTCCAGGATTACGCCAGTAATCCATCGACCAAGAGTAAAAACACTGAACCTGATTATTATTTATTTGAATCGTTCCAGCATCAGGACCAAATATTGGATTAGAATAAGAACTGTGCGAATCAAATATCCTCACTATACATTTATCCAAGCTCGTTGAATTTGTGACGTTTACAGTGACGTTCATGTTTACAGTTGAATTCTCTTCTGGTTTAACATAATTTGGAGGGCTATAAATCGGTTTAGTCTCGTTTGAATTTATTATTAAATAATCAGGAGGTATAGTAATTTCTTGGACTTTAATCTCATGTACATAACCTGATGACATATTAATAGTAAAATTCAATGAACCAGTATTATCAGTATTCAGTGTAGTAACAAGTATACTATTATTGTAAATATTATAATTAGTATTTTGTTTCAACCCAGTTATGTTGTATCCAGTTGTTACTTTTAAAGAAGCAGAATCGTTCCATTGCATAAGGCTCTGGTTCCAGTTGATAAGTTTTCTTGTTATTGTTGCGGTAGAAGAAATATTTGTTTTTAACCATAACTCTATATCTGTTCTGTTATTGTAATTAAACCAGTTAGTTGACCCATAACGGAACATGATAACCCTATGGACAGTGAAATTCGTATTCCTGAAAAAATTGGAAGATTTATTCGGATAAATGTCATAATCATATGAAATACTCGACATTACTGATCCGCCTGAAATATTATTATTTTCAGTATTAGGTCCATACAGAATTAAAGCCATATACTTTGAATAGATAGTGTTGTTGTAGAGCATGTTTGATGAATTGTATATTTCTATTCCATATCCAATTTCAGAATAGCGTTCATCGACTGTATTTGAAGTTAAAGTATTTCCATTATAATGGAGTTCTATTCCTGTGTCTGTGCTATTAAAAATTCTGTTGTTGGTTATATTACAATAATTACAGTATATTTCAAGACCTAGATGACGACTAATGGAAATGTTGTTATTATAAATTGTAATGTTGTATCCAGTTTCATTTATGTTTATACCAGAGCTAAATTCGGTTATATTGCAGTTTTTTATAGTTACATTGATAACTCCATTTGACGTCTGTACGCCATATACCCATTCAGTTCCATTTCCCTTAAGTTTATAGTTTAGACAATCAAGTGTTGAGTTTTGTATACCAGAAGAAAAGTTAATTGCAGTCTGTCCTCCAATATATTCGTTAGAAGCCAAGCAGTAGTAATTATTATTCTTAGTTATAGTATAAGGTAGTTCCCATTGTTGTATACTGTAATCACAATAAGTAGGCAAAGTGGTAAAGCTGAATGTGTCAGAAATCCCCCAATTGTTTAAAGTATTATTAGCATAGACTTTCCATCTTATTGTACAATTAACAGTTGAGTTAATTTTTAAGCTGACATTACTCCAATTTTCTGTCCCTGTCATGGATTGCCATATTTTTCCATTTATTGTTTGGTTGACAAAACTACCTGTACAATTGTCTAAGCTAAATGTATATCCTGATAAACCATTATCATCATTCCATCTCAACCTGAATTCTGTTTTTTTACCAGCTACAGTATTGTTTGTAGAATTGTCAAAATATTTTGGTGAAGGAATTAAACTACCAGCTTGTATGATTGCATCGTTCGTGCTATTCTCAAGGACATCAGAAGTAAAGTTAATATCTATCTTATACACTCCTGAATCGCTCGTTACATTGACTGTATAATTAACTTGTTTCACATCTCCATCCTTAAAAAAACCTAAGGTTGAATTACGAGTGTATCTTCTGACGTATTTGTCAGTGTAATCAACTGTATAGAAATTCTTTTCACTTTCCGAATAAGCTAAACCATATGGAGCAATACCTAAAGTTGTTGGGGTGGTATTAGTAGTGAAATTCCAACCAGTATAATTACCAGTTATATTGTAAGCATAAACACGACCATAGTTAGAGGAAGTGGAAATGAAAAAATGAGTTCCATTGAATTCTAAACCATTACCTAATACTGATCCAAAAAGATTGTATTGGAATCTCCAATTATCATAAGTTCCATCTGCTAGATATCTGTAAACATAATAGTTGCTTGTAACTGAGGAAGTAACCCAAAAATATGTACCATTATAGATTACACTAGTAGGGTTGGACGTTTGTGTTGAAACACTAAAACTTTTTTTATAATTGCCAGCCATATCATAAATATATACATTTTTGTTACCAGACCCAACAACAAAGATATGAGTTTCATTTACGTCAATCCCCTGTAAGTAAGAATCCTGACCAGAACAACTAAAACTACTAATATAATCACCAGTTTTATTATACATGTAAACGTTGGGGGTAGTATAACGAGTAACCCAAAAATGGGTTCCGTTATAGGCTATTCCAGTGGGATTTCCCGTAATTTGACTTGCTGTAGAGAAGTTCCACCAAGAATAAATGTACTTATCGTAATAATCATCTCCCCCTTCTAAAACATACATCGGTGTTGCTCCTTTTGTTTTGTCTATCAACTTCATCACATTTCCTGTATCGTTATACCTAATTCCACTCTTTATGGAACCACAAGTCGAACCAGAGTTTGAACATTTCACAGTAGCGTTTGCTGTAATAATCTGGTATTGTGAATACACACAGGGGCTTCCTTCTGTGCAAGTGGAAGAGTTTACTTGAGAGTTAACAACCCATTCGGCCAGTAATTTTCCTAACCCTGTTTGAATTGTTATCAACTTACCTTCGCCTTCAGTTTTTCCAGTAGCTGTTTGTTCGGAAAATGTTGTTGTTGTTTCAGGAGTCGTTGTAATACTCTCAGTCGTAGTCGTTGCTTCAGGAACATACTGGAATTCCCATGTCCATCTCTGCGACATACTCTTGGACATTATTACTAGCTCAT
>CAZRNP010000017.1:0-18042 GCA_964601485.1 uncultured archaeon | reverse complement strand
GTATAGACAATTTAACAGAAGAAAAACCTTTTACAGAAGCTGAACACTATTTTAACAAGCATTCAAGACCAGAACTGAAGAAATGAACAACATTTAAAACAATAATGCTTTATAAAACATCCTTTAAATCAATCAACCTCTCACAATAATTGCATCTTAACCGCACAGGTTGTTTCTCTTCAACCATGAATTTTGTTGTCATTGGTTCATCACTGTTCGTGACACACTTAGGGTTGGGACATTTCAAAACTCCCTCGAGTATATCTGGAAGCTCAATCTTACTCTTTTTCATGATTTTAAAATCTTTTATCACATTCCATGTGGCATTAGGAGCGACCAATGCTATTTTATCGACTTCTTCCTTCTTCAAAGTCCTATTCTCAATTTTTAATATATCCTTATGTCCGATCCTTTCACTTGAAACATTCATCAATAGTGCAATCGTGTTAGGATAACCATCACCTATCCCTAATATATCGAGAACTTTCTTCCCTCTTCCAGCCATTATGTGGTCTATGACTGTTCCATCTTTAATTTTCTTTATTTTTAATTCTTCTCCCATTTATATCACCCCACTAATCAACGATAACAATGCCATTCTTACAGGTACGCCGTAGAATGTTTGATCGAAGTACTTTGCGCATTTCATGCCATCAACCCTAGGGTCGATTTCCGTTATTTTCGGCAGTGGATGCAATATAGCTACATCATCTTTACATTTTCCTAAAATTTCTGGAGTTATCCTGAATGCCTTTTGCATCCTTTCAGCTTCGAATTTATCCTCAAACCTTTCCTTCTGAATCCTACAAATGTAGATTACATCTGCTTTTTTTAATCCAGCTTCTATTTCATTCGTTTGAATCGGTTTTTTACCAGAGCTATCCTCTATCTCAGTCAGAATATCTTTAGACATTTCTAATCCTTTCGGAGAAACAAAAGTTAGGTTTGCATCGAACATTGCTAAAGCAAAAGATAAAGATCTCATGGTTCTCGCGTATTTTAAATCGCCTAAAAGCACAACGTCTAACCCTTTAACCTTGCCTTTTACTTTTTTAATCGTATAAAGGTCTAGTAAAGTTTGTGTAGGGTGTTGGTTTCCCCCGTCCCCTGCGTTAATCACTGGCTTATTCGAAACTTCTGCTGCTAACCTTGCCGACCCTTCCATGGGGTGTCTTATGACAATCATATCACAGTATCTTTCAACAGTCCTTATGGTGTCTGTGAGGTTTTCACCCTTCATCATTGAAGTTATGTTTGTCCCAGAGAACCCCATCACCGACCCGTCTAACCTTTGCATCGCTGACGTGAAAGATAGTCTAGTTCTCGTCGAAGGTTCAAAAAATAGAGTTCCTAAGATTTTTCCTTCCATGAGCTTAGAGAGTTTTTCCCCTTTTGCGTAAGGTTCCATTTTTTCTGCTGTATCCAGAACAAGTTGTATGTCTTCTTTACTCAAGTCCCTTATCGAAATTATATCTCTTCCTTTCAAACTCATCACAACCCCTCCTGAGCTTCATTAACATTATGTGAAAGAATAGGAATATTTATTATTGAATCGATAGTAGCCTTACAAGAATAATTAAAAACAGGACAAATTGATGTGCTCCTATTTTTTAAGATCAATTTTTGATTTATGGGAACCCACCACTAATTAGGTCAAGGTTCTTAATAAACATTCATTATAGTCAATCCTATGTGTTCGAATCAGATAGGTTTAAAAAGTTTAGAAAATCTATATTTTGTAAGTATTTATCTTCTTACTCGACTTCTACTATGTCACCGATTGTAAGCTCTGGTTTCTTGACAGCCTTTCTTTCCATATATTTTTCTTCATAGGGTTTCTTCAATTTTATTTCAAGGAATCTTTCTATCTTGTTAGTTAAAGCATCATCTGGTGTCATCTGTTCATTCTCAACTCTTTTTATAAGAGACTCTTTCTCTTTTATCTTTTCAGCAAACTGTTCTCTGTTCAAGTCTTTTTTTTCTCTAGTCTCAATAATCAATTTTCCATAATTTTCAACGAAGGAATTTTCTTCTTTATAAAAGGATAAATCTTCGATTTCTTTCTTTCTTTCTATTTTTACAGGGTTAGTTTCTATTATCTCTTTACCAAAATTCACACAATTTTCACATACTTCAAGCACAGAATCTTCTATTTTAGCTTTTAATAATTTAGGAGTTTTCTTTCCGCATATTGTGCACTCGATTTTAATCCCCTACTTTCCCACACACAATGCATTTAGGACAATACATGTATTGTTTTTTAAAAAATAAATAATCCTCTGATCATTCTTTACATATTTCTATGAAATTCTTGAAAATTTTTTTGCCATTTTTTGTATCATCGACTTCAGGGTGGAATTGTAAACCAAAAATCGGAAGTTTAACATGCTTCATTGCTTGGATTTTACATTTTTCTGAATGTGCTAAAATATTGAAGTTTTCTGGTAAAACTAAAACTTCATCGTTGTGTGCTTCCCATGTGTTAAAAGTCTTATCAATACCCTTTAAAATTTCATCTGCGTCATCGACAAATATTTTTACAGGACCATATTCTGGGGATTTTGCAGGACCCGCCTTACCACCAAAAACAATAGCCATTAGTTGATGGCTAACACACATACCTAACATGGGAATTTTTAAACTTTTTATTACGTTCGGTAAGTTGCCTAATTTTTTTATTTCAGAACCAATTCTTTGTGGTCCTCCACCCATCACAAACCCACTAGCTCCCATATCGTTTAATTCTTTTTCTGTTATTGACAAAGGAACTAGTTCACTTTTTACTCCCAATTCTTGGAGGCATCTAGTTATCATATGGTTGTATTGTCCTCCGATGTTTGCGGCAGGAATTATCATGCAAATCACTCATATTCAACGGTAGCAGGAGGTTTGGGTGTGATATCATAATAAACTCCAGAAACCTCTTTACAGGCGTCCATTATTTCTTTTGCAGTTTTTGTTAGCTTGTCCCAAGTAATTTCAGTGACTTTTGCTGTCATGTAATCTCTAGTTGTTACTGACCTGACAAGTACAATGTACTTTCCTTTTCTTGGTTTTTCAGTTATATTGTAAACAACTCTAGTAAATTCAGGATTTTTGGATATAATGTCTATTTGTAGTTCAGCTAATTTTTCTATCGACGGTTTAAAAATAACAGGTGGTTTAAAAATACCAGAATCAGAAGCGATAGTTAATGCAGCTAATTTTTTGTATGACCTCAAGTCACCTTTAACGCCAGTAACTAAATTTTTTGGGACTTTAACTTTAACGTTATCCGTCTTTATGTCAAAAAATTTTGAAGCTATTTCTTCTATACCATGTTCGCATTTTTCTTCTTCATCGTCCATTATTGCAGCAAAATACTGACTACCTTCAATATTATCTTCTACAATTTTTGTTGTTTTTTTTTCAATGTTTAATTTTTCTTGATTTATTCTACCAATAATTCTCACTAAAAGGCCAGGTCCTGGGAAAGGTTGTCTCTCTGAAACGTCAACATGAATTTCTAAATATTTTGCAACTTCTCTAACCTGATCCTTATAAATATAAGCCAATGGTTCAATAACTTGAAAACCAAATTTTTCTACAGAATTTATTCCAACTTGACTCAAAACATTATGCTGTGTTTTTATTCCACCTTTAGTTTCAATCCAATCTGGTGCAATTGTGCCTTGAACAAGGAATTTACAATCATATTGTTTAGCAGATTCACTCAGCACATCGTAAAAAGTTTGTCTGAATATTTTTCTCTTATCTTCTGCATCAACTAAATCTTTTTGTGCGTCTATGAAACGTTTGCTAGCATCTATAATATTAAACGGTAAACCCATCCCTTCATAATATTTTTTAATTTTCTCTGGCTCGTTTAACCTCATGAAACCCGTGTCAATAAAAACACATTGAAGCCTATCTCCTATGGCTCTATGAGTTAAAACAGCACAAGTTGTACTGTCCACGCCTCCAGAAACAGCAATGAGAGTTTTTTCATCCCCAACAACACGTTTGATCTCTTCACACTGTTTTTCAACGAAACCTTTAGCGTCCATTTATGAACACCATCTTCCGAGGAATGAGCAATTATAGTCAGGATCAAAAGAATATACAGTAAGAACAATAAACGATTCAGGAAAGGATTTTTTATGATTTGACGTTTTTTCTGACATTAAATAATTACTTATCATCAAATATATAAAAGTTATTGGTCTTTTCATAAAACTGAAATAAAACCAGAATGAGTCTTGATTTTTACATCTTTTTCTTTTGTAACCTTGCCTATCTTCTCTGTTTTAATTTTATACCTGTTACATATTTGATTTATTTTTTCATACTCGTTATCTGGAACAACAATACAAAAGCCTATACCACAATTGAAAGTTCTATGCATTTCTCTATCCGATATTTTGCCATACTTTTGTATGATTTTAAATATTTTTGGTAATTCAGGCATGTTATCTAATAAGAATCCTACCTTAGCTTTCTCTCCAATCCTCATAAGCTTTGAGAATGCACCACCAGTTATATTTGCTAAACCATGAACTTCGCAATTTTTTATTATCTCAAGAACAGGTTTAACGTAAATTAGGGTTGGTTTTAATAAATTTTTATAGTATTTTTTAGGTAGAACTTTTCTTGCTAGAGTTAACCCGTTTGAATGAATACCAGAACTTTCTAAACCGATGACAACATCTCCAGGAATAACATTTTCCCCATTTATAATATGATCTTTGTCAACTATACCAACACACATTGCAGCCAAATCAAACCCTTTTCCTTTAATTCCAGTTATAACATCTTTCATTACTGCAGTCTCTCCACCTACTATAGCTACATCAGCTTGTTTTGCTCCTTCAACTAAACCTTTCATTATGTCATTTATGATATCATCTTTTGTTTCCTCTACTGCCAGATAATCTACCAAAGCAACAGGTTCAGCACCCATGCAGATGATGTCATTAATGCACATTGCAACACAATCTATGCCAATAGTATCATACTTGTTCAGCATTTGGGCTATCAAAACTTTTGTTCCAACTCCATCAACATGTAAAGCAAGAACTTTATTATCCTCAATGTCAATCAATCCTGCATAGTGTCCTATTTCTGTTAATACTTTTCCGAATTTATCATCCCTTGAAGAAAATGTTTCTTTTAATGATTCAGCTATCGATTTATGAACTTTTTTGACTTTAGAAATATCTACACCAGATTTAGCATACGTAGATTCTTTTTTCACGATTTCCCCTTTAAAGTTTTTACAGCATTCTCAACTTGCTCTACAGCGGTTCCAATATAATTCTTCGGATCGAGGTACCAATCCAATTCTTTCCCAGTAAATTTCTTTTTAATGATTTTATCCTTGAGTAAAATTTCTTTTAAATTCTTGTTTTCTTTTATGACTTTCATCGAAGCTTGTCTGAGTAATTCATGAGCATCTTGTCTACCAACGCCTTTTTTGACTAGGCCTAGCATTAAATTTTCAGTCATTATTAACCCCTTTGTCTTGTCAAGATTCCTCTTTATGTTGTCGTAGTTGAATTCTAACCCTGAGAGTATGTTAGTCATTTCTTTCAGCATGTAGTCAACCAGTATGAAAGTTTCTGGGAATATTATCCTCTCAGCAGATGAATCTGTTAAATCCCTTTCATGCTCTAATGGAATATTCTCAAGGGCAGGCATAACGTTTGACCTAACTATCCTTGCAAGACCACATATCCTCTCTGATTTGTGCGGATTTCTTTTATGTGGCATGGTCGATGAACCAACTTGTTTTTCTTTAAAAGGTTCAAAAACTTCTGCTATCTCAGTCCTCTGAAGGTTACGAATTTCTTTTGCTATCTTTTCGAGTGTTGCAGCAATCAACGCCATATCATAGATTACTTCAGCATACCTATCCCTTTGAATAACTTGTGTTGAAACGAGAACAGGCTCTAACCCCAATTCTTTCATGACAAATTTTTGTAACTCAATTCCTTTTTTACCGAAACTTGCTTGTGTCCCAACAGCACCAGTCATCTTACCTACTAGAACTCTTTTCTTAGATTCTTCCAATCTATCTAAATGTCTCTGGATTTCTGCAGCATAAAGAGCAAACTTCATCCCGTACGTCGTAGGAGCGGCATGTTGGCCATGAGTACGTCCTATACAGGTTGTTTTTTTATGCCATTCAGCTAACTTTAAAAGAATATTCTTCAATTCATTCAACTTTCTTTCAATGATTTTAATAGCATCTCTAAATTGCAAAGCATAAGCTGTATCTTCTATATCATAAGAAGTTGCACCAACATGGACATACTTTCCTGCATCAACATTGCAAATTTCAGTCAAAACCTTAACCATAGCCATTAAATCATGCTGAATTTCTTCTTCAATCTTCTTCACTCTGTCTAATTTCACAAACTTTGTGTTTGCTTTTTTTGATATCTCTTTTGCTGCACTCTCAGGAATCACCCCAAATTTAGCGTTTGCCCTTGCCAAAGCAGCTTCTACAGTCAACCAATTCTGCAGTTTAGATTCTTCTTCCCAAATTCTCTTCATCTCTTCAGTGAAGTAACGATACTCTATTGGATGGGTTGCCATATACTATATAATTAACTTAAATAATTAAAATCTTTGGTCATGAGGTGCTCAAATTCAAAGAGAAGAGTAACTTCTAAGGTTAGGTATTTGAAAAGATAAAAAAACTAAAAAAGTATTTAAATAATTTTTTACAAAATAACAATTAATTATCAGGAAGGAGAAACAACCGAGCGAATGTTTATCCCATTGAATAATTCTTCTGAGATTATAAACTCAACTAAATTTCTTTTATGGGGTGTTTACAAATAAGATGTTAGACTCTACTAAACAAAAAGAAATAGTACCAGATCATTTAAAAGCTGATTCGTCAATAGCATTAAAACCAAAACTAGAGTTATCCCAAAACATCAACAAACCTGACATTCTAAAATTAAACCGCAGTTTAACTTTAACAGAAACACTCGAAAAATTTAATGCTGATTTAAAGGAGATCGAAAAAGTTAAAAGAGTTTATCCAATGAAGATTAGTCCTTATTTTTTAAATCTCATTAAAGCTAAAAATGATCCAATATGGAAACAATGTATACCTGATAGGAGAGAACTAGAAGATCACTTTAACATCGATGACCCTTTGAAAGAAGAAAGAGATACAAAAGTTCCTGGTCTAATACACAGATACCCAGATAGAGTTTTATTGCTTGTATGCTCTAAGTGTGCCACCTATTGTAGGTTCTGTACTAGAAAAAGAAAGGTTGGTAGAATAAAACAAATACCGATGAAACAAATAATGAAAGGTATAGATTATATCAGAAAACATAAAGAAATAAGAGATGTTATTTTATCGGGTGGTGATCCCTTCCTAAGAACAGATAAAGAATTAGAATATATTTTCAAAGAATTAAGAACAGTACCTCACTTGGAAATTATAAGAATAGGAACAAGAGTACCATGTGCGATGCCATCAAGGATAACAAAAAGATTGTGTAACATGCTCAAAAAATATCATCCGATTTATGTGAATATTCATTTCAATCATCCTGCTGAAATCACACCGGAAAGTAAGAGAGCGTGCGGATTATTGGCTGATGCAGGAATACCTCTTGGGAGTCAGACAGTTCTTCTCAAAGGTGTTAACGATTCTCCTGAAATTATGAAAGAATTGATGAAAAAACTTATTCAGATTAGAGTCAGGCCATATTACCTGTACATGTGTGACCTTGTAAAAGGTATAGAGCATTTCAGGACTGATCTAGAGACTGGGATGAAAATAATTAAAGCAATTCAAGGCTTTACATCGGGTTTGTGCGTACCTCATTTTGTAATCGATAGTCCAGGTGGTGGGGGTAAAATTCCAATATTACCTCAATACATACAAGAGATAACTCCAGAAAAAATAGTTCTCTGCAACTACAAAGGGGGAGAATACGAATACCCAAACCCCAGAAAAATTCAAAAATAAATATTTTCTAAGGTGAATCTTCTTTATGAAGATAGGGCTGACATATAATTCTCTACCCGAGGACAACAGCAGACAAAAAACAGATGAGTTTGTTGAATTTGATGATATGAATACTATCAATTCCATAAAAAACGCGATAGAATCTGGGAGACATGAAGTTATTTTGGTTGAAGCTAATGAAAATGCTTATGAGAAATTGAAAAATTCTAAACTCGACTTTGTTTTCAATTTTTCTGAAGGTCTTCATGGCAGCAGTCGTGAATCTCAAATTCCTGCTATGTTAGAGATGCTACAAATACCTTATACTGGTTCAGATGTGTTGACTCTAGCTATAGCACTCGATAAGACAAGAACAAAAGAAACTTTAAGTTATTATAGAATACCAACACCCAAGTTTCAACTTTTTAGATCAACGGATGAACCAATAAACAAAGACCTTCATTTCCCGCTATTTGTAAAACCAAATGCTGAAGGATCAAGCAAAGGTATAACTGGTAAATCTCTTGTCAACAATGAAAAAGAGTTGAAGGAAAGGGTTGATTACATAATTAAAAAATATAAGCAGCCAGCGTTAGTGGAAGAATTTCTTGACGGAAGAGAATTCACAGTCTCATTATTGGGGAACCCACCAAAAGTTTTACCCATCGTAGAAGTTGTTTTTGACAATTTACCTGATAGTGTTCCAAGGTTTGACTGTTATGAAGTTAAGTGGATTTTTGATTCTCCTGGCAGTGACATAGAGACTGTAGTATGCCCAGCAAGAATCGATAAAAAATTGGAAAATGAAATCAAAAAAATTGCGTTAGATACATTCAGGTCTCTTAATTGCAAAGATTTTTGTAGAATTGACATTCGATTGGACAAAAATAATGTACCAAATGTCCTTGAGATAAACCCAATAGCTGGCCTTATCCCAGACCCGAAAGAAAATTCGAGGTTCCCTAAAGCGTGTTATGCAAATGGGATGACTTTTAATGAAATCGTCTTGTCAATTCTTAATGTAGCAATAAAAAGATACCATAAAGAATAAATTGACAAAGCACAAAAAATTCTTAAAAGGAAATTAAATGGCAAAAATAAATTTATCGATAGAAAAAAATAATAAAGGTGTTGTTCTTTGCTTTAATAATGAAAGTTTTTCAGTTAAATACCCAGAGAATATTTGGCACAGTTTTCCTGAAAACATGAAAGACTTTTTTATGGACAATTTTCTTTTTCTCAAATCAGTCCATTTTCCATTGATATTAGATATAGATAGAGTCGAACTGAATACATCGTCACCATTCCTGAAAAGTTTTTTCTCAACGATGCAATTCATGGATATTCCAACTATCAGCGATTCTGATGAAGTGGAACCAGAAAAACTTTTTAAAAAATTTTTCAACTCAAATTTTAAATTTAAAAATGGTAAAATGAAATATCCTGACTCAAATTTTAGTACAAACGATAACAGTTCAGTCTTAAGTTCTAGTTTTGGAAAAGACAGTTTGCTCACACTTGCGTTGACTAGAGAAATTGGGCTCGATACCCATCCTGTTTGGGTAGAAGAGAAAGGAGCCCCGATTGAAAACAGGTACAAGAGGAAACTGATAAAAAAATTTAAGGAAGAATTTAACATAAACGTAGAAAAAGTAGTAAATGATACAATACTTCTCCACAGCTATCGATACCTAAACCTATCAGCAGAAAACTATTATATAATTTCTCACCTACTTACAGAGTATGCTTTTCTTCTGATTCCATTCTTGTGTAAATACGGGTCTGAATATCTATTCTTTGGTAACGAACAAAGCTGTAACATGACATACATGAGCAACAATGGTTATAAATGTTACCCTGTGTTTGATCAATCTGTAACATGGATGGAAGAGATAAGCAAAATTCTTAATATAACATTTGGCAAAAATATCCATGTGAGCAGTCTCGTAGAACCACTTCATGACATGGGTATAATAAAAATTCTCCATAACAGGTACCCAGAATTCGCAAAATATCAGTACTCATGTTTTCCAGATGAAACCACTATAAATAATTTCAAGAGATGGTGCTGCAATTGTTCAAAATGTGCAAGGCTGTATATATTTTTCAAAGCGTTGGGTATAAACACAAAAAAACTCGGGTTCAGGAATAACATGCTATCGAAAAATCATATGCAACATTACTCTATTTTTTCTTCTAATAAAAATTTAAGCGATTATGACGCTTCAGGCGTTGGAAAAGATGAACAGTTATTTGCATTTTTATTAGCAACTAAAAATAAAGTTAAGGGGGAACTCATAGACGAGTTCAAAAAAAAGTTTATGAAAGAAGCCGAAGATAGAGAAGATGAACTGCACAAGAAATTTTTCAGTATTCATAAATCAGTGACGATCCCCCAAAAAATAAAAACTAAGCTTTTACCAATCTATAAAGAAGAACTTTCTGATGGTATATAAAATAAAATTGTTAAAACTTTTCTCCAGTTAATTTTTCAAACACATAGATGTACGTTCTTGTCGTTTCTTTTATCAATTCATCTGATAGTTTAGGCGGCTCTGGTAATTTTTTTCCATATTTAACTGCTTCATCTAAAGATTTCTTATATCCTTCTTTTATCAGCCAGTCCCTGACAACTTGTTTATCGAACGATTCCTGAGTTTTTCCAGGGGAATAAGTTTTCTTTGGCCATAACCTGAACTCATCAGGACCGATAGAATCAACTAATATTATTTTATCACCATCTCTACCGAATTCAAACTTAACATCAGCAAGAATGAACCCAGCTTTATCTGCAACCTCAGACATTTTTTTGTATAACTCGATGCTTTTTTGTTTAATACATTCGAACTCTTTTTCAGTCAACCAACCATTCTCTATAACTTCTTCTTTTGAGACTACTCTGTCTTTTTCTTCGAATTTTGTTGTTGGGTCAAAGAAAATTTCTGGTAATTTCATTGCTAAAACTGGTTTAAAATGTACTTTGACTTCACCGTTTTTAACTCTCTCATAAAAGCTTCCATAAAGATAACCACGAACGACACATTCAACAGGAACTACTTCACATTTTTTTACAATCATTCGATTTGGTGAGATTATTTCTATCATGTTGTTGGGAAAGCCTAATTTTTTAAACCAGAACCCTGCCATTCTACACAGAACTTCACCTTTTGATGGGATTTTATCTTTAAGTATCACATCAAAACAAGATACTCTGTCAGAAAATTCAAATAAAATTTGATTGTTACCTATATCATAAATATCTTTGACTTTACCTTTTTTTATTAATTTTTTCATGTGAGAATTTAGTAATCGGGAGGATAAAAGTATTACTATGCTATGTGTGTACCTGTTTCTCCTTTCATCGCTTGGGGCAACTTTTCAATAGATGTAATTATTACTCTTTTTCCATTATTTTCTAAGAATTTGATTGCAGATTCTATCTTGGGACCCATGCTACCAGGTGGAAAATGTCCTTCTGCCAAATATTTTTTAGCTTCTTCTAATGATATATGGTCTAACCATTTTTGATTTGGCTTGTTGAAATTTAATGCAACTTTTTCTACAAAAGTTAATATTATCAATTGATCTGCCTTTATACAATCAGCTAAAACATAAGATGCTAAATCTTTGTCCACAACGCCATCAATGCTTTCAATCTTACCCTTATGGGTTATGTAAACAGGTATACCCCCACCGCCAACAGCCACGACTATAACTCCTCTATCCACAAGGGATTTAATTGTTTTTTTCTCTATGATATCTAACGGCATGGGGCTAGGTACAATTCTTCTGTATCCCCTTCCACTATCTTCAACAAAACTTATTCCCCTTTTTCTGAATATGTATGGGGTTTCATAGAATGGTCCTATTGGCTTAGTTGGTTTCTTCATAGAAGGGTCGTTTTTATTACAGACGACATGAGTCAAAACCATTACGACGTCTCTCTTGATGTTACTCAGGGTTAATTCATTTTTTATGGTCTTTGTGATTATAGTTCCGATTTCTCCTTGGGATTGTGCAACAGCAACTGAAAGTGGAATATCGTATGTTTTATCTAACGCTGACTCAGTTCTGATTATGATTGCCCCAACTTGTGGGCCGTTGCCATGAGCAATAGCTATCTTGTACCCTTTTTTTATTAATTCTGTTATATACTTTAAAGCCTCATAAGCATTGGAACTTTGCTCATCAATAGTTCCCTTTTGACCTTCTTTGATTAAAGCATTTCCACCAAGAGCGATGACTATTTTTTTGTTCATTAATTCACTTATTTTTGTAATTTTAGTAATCTGAATAATTAAGTATTATATTAAACCAATTTTAGGGGTTTAAGCAGTTGTTAAGCAATTAATGATTTAACTTTAACTGTTTATTTTAATCGTATGAATTCGCTTACTGAAGATCTATTTGTATCTGAAGTTCCTGCGTCTCAATTTAGAGATAATCCAGATTCTGCACTTGATGTGTACGAACAAGGAAAGATGGGTTTAATAAGAATAAAACCAGATTATGATGCTTCTGAAGATTTCAGAGATGTTGCTAAAGCCGTCGTTCGAAATATAGGTAACTATAAACCGAATGACACAACGATTCTAAGAACACATTTAAATTCAGTTGATATGTGTATGGCAGTTTACGAAGCCATCGAAAGTACTGGTGGTAGAGTTTATATTATTCCAGTTTATATGGAAAAAATCCTTGATTTCTTATTAAAGGGAATGACTGATAATGAAAAGGCAAAAACATTTTTTCAAAAGTATGGAAAGGCATTTCAAGCTGCTGATCATTGGACAATGACATACGCAAGAAGTCCATTTACTCTCTCAAAAGAAACAAATGAAAATAAAAAACATTATGATGCTTATTCTCTAGCATTTTCAAAATTGTTTGATGAAAGAATGGGGAGAGGAGAATTAGCTTCATGGGATATGATTCATTGTCCTCAACCTAGAGAAGCAGAGAATGTCGGGATGGATTTTGAAACTTATCAAAATATAATTTTTAGGGCCATGAAAATTGATGTCGCTAGACTAGTCAAAAAGGAAAGAAAATTTGCTTTAAAAAAATTTGGGTATGAAATTAGACCAGATATTATTATGGGTAAAAATGGTAAATTTAGAGTTTCTTTAGGAGAAACCGATCTTACATTTTGTATAGAAGGTAGACAAATTATATCCGAAGGACCTCCAGGAACGAATTATTTTCAGAAAAAAAAGGCACCAGAAGTTATAACAAATCATCCCACAGGAGAAGCTTTCGTTTCACCTATTGAGAGTAGTGTTAATGGAAAGTTAGTGACTAACATACCAAAATTTACTCAGACTGGAGTTGTACGATCACTTTCTGCAACGATCCAAAATGGAATGGTTGTAAGTTATGATACTCCTGATGAAGAAATTTTTAAAAAAACATTTTCAGGTTCTCCTGAAAGAACTGTCGGAGAAATAGGATTTGCAGGAGAATTAAATGAAAAAACAGAAGTTTTAGAATTATTCAATAGAGAACTAGAGCCAATTAAGGAAACAGGAAAAACAACAGGAGTAGCTATTATTGATGAAAAAGTTTACCCTATGCATGTTGCTTTAGGATCAAATACAATGTGGGGAGGAGTAAATGAAGCACTTGTGCATGAAGATTTCTCTATACCTGAAGAAATCAATGGAAAAAAGAAAATATTAATCATTGAACATATTTTATAATTAATTAAAAATGCTTTTCAAACTTATCGTAAATTCTCTCTCTGGTCCAACTGATATTAAATATACAGGAACTCCACCGATCTTTTCAATCATTTTTAGATAATTTTTCAATTCTTTTGGTAAAGCATCGTAGCCTTTCTTTGCAATTTTTTTCCATTCTTCTTCTGATATATCTGGCCAACCATCAATTTCTTCATAAACAGGTTCACATTTTTCTAAAACTTTTAAACTTGCTGGGAATTCAGTCAATATTTTTCCATTGTATTTGTACGATGTACATACTTTGATTTTTTTCAAACCACTCAAAACATCCAACTTTGCAATCGCCAGTCCATCCATAGAGTTGACACGAACCGCATATCTAAGTATGACTCCATCAAACCATCCAACCCTTCTCGCTCTTCCAGTCGTTGTTCCGTATTCATTTCCTTTATCTCTTATTCTTTTTCCGGTATCATCGTTTAGTTCAGTCGGGAATGGTCCGCAACCGACTCTTGTCGTGTATCCCTTAACAACTCCTATTACAGTATCTATTTTCTTAGGTCCTATCCCAGCACCGGTACAAGCGCCTCCTGCCGATGGGTTAGAAGATGTTACAAAAGGATATGTTCCGTAGTCTATATCTAGAAGAGTTCCTTGTGCTCCCTCTAATAGAATTTTTTTATCGTTTTTTATCGCTTTGTCGATCTCTAAAGAAGCATCGCCGACGTAATTTTTTATCTTTTCCCTGAATTTTAAACAATAATTCAACGTATCTTTCTTTGTGATAATTTCTTTTGATTGGAAGACATCTTTTAGAATTTTTTGTTTTATTGGAATTAACGCATCGAGTTTTTGATTCAGAAGATCATCATCAAACATGTCTATTATTCTCAAGCCACATCTAGAAACTTTATCGGCATAAGTCGGTCCTACACCACGTCTTGTTGTCCCAACTTCTAATTCCCCCCTGCAATTTTCTTCCACTTCATCCAAGATTCTATGAAATGGTAAAGTTACATGAGCTCTTTCACTTATTAACAAGTCAAATTTTTTTATTCTCGGTTTGATTTCATCTATTTCGTTACAAAGAACTTCTAAATCTATGACAACACCATTTCCGATTATAGCTCTCTTACCATGAACAACACCTGAAGGAATCAGATGAAATTTGAATTTTTCATTCCCAACTACAACAGTATGACCAGCATTACATCCACCTTGATATCTGACTACTAAATCGGCTTTTTCCGCGTAATAATCAACTATCTTCCCTTTCCCACAATCCCCAAACTGTCCGCCGACTATTGCTACACAAGGCACTTAATCACCTTGAACATATAGAATTTGATTAATAAAAGTTTATTTAATAATTGAATTAACAAAAATTTTAAGAAGTGGAGTGATATGACGCAGCCGCCGAGCGAGCCGCCGCATATAAAAATTATGCACATTGAATTTTTATTACAACATTATATTCATACCCAACCCTCAGTAAAGTCAAAAAACCTAGTTTTGGTGCAGAATTAGTAACTAA
Organism: uncultured archaeon; assembly: GCA_964601485.1. GTDB lineage: Archaea > Aenigmatarchaeota > Aenigmatarchaeia > CG10238-14 > CG10238-14 > JASEGC01. The sequence continues at coordinate 2,873 of CAZRNP010000017.1, read as the reverse complement.
ATGGTTTCCACTTAATTCATTAAAATATCCTCTTTCTGTACAATCTACAGGAATCCAACCATATGAGTTAACTGTGGGAACCGCAATTTCATTCCAAGTATGTCCACCTCCCCATGGAGAAATAAGATAGGGATGAGCATAAACTGCCCGATTTGGTATACTCCTAGCATTACAAAGGGCTGACAAAAATCTAACAGCCCCATCACAACTTTCATAAAAACATCTCATTTCTCTATATTCTTTTATCATTCTTTCAACACTTTTTCCTTCCCATTTCTTAGTGTCACGTAAATTGTTTTTTATGAACTGATAGAACGTTTTTAACACTTCAATTGTATCTATCTCTTTCCCCACCAATTCTTCAGTCAACTTTTTTACATCATTACTAGCCTTTCTTGTATAAAATTTTTGAATAGATCTTGGTAAATTATTCAATTTATCCAAAGACTCAACTTCGCTTTCCTCAGGGAAATATTTAGTTTGAAAGAGATAAGATTCCCCATCAAAATTTAGAAAATTTTCTTCATTTAAGAGTGGATTAGAAAAACCGAGGTTATTAGTTTTGGGAAATTTTAATTTTTCTCTTGATATAACACTTATTTTGAGATTTTCATCTACAGGTACGTGAATATTTAATCCACCAGGTTCTATAGCAACTCCATTTCCAAATGAGTGTGGATTTATACCTTCATACCAACGTTTCATAGAGTTACTTCTATAGAGTAAATTATTAAAATCTAATGATATCGATCATTGGCGAACGAGGCGAGGAGTAATATTTTTTAATATAAACTCACTTCAACTTAGGATACTTTAACTTCAAGATTCTTATCGCAAGATGAGCCGCATTCTTTCCGTTATCTATCCCGACCGTAGCAACTGGAACCCCAGAAGGCATTTGCATCATCGATAATAATGCATCTAAACCGTCTAACTTTACATTCACAGGGACTCCTATTACCGCTTTATCAGTTACCGATGCAATAAACCCTGGAAGAGATGCAGATAATCCTGCTATTGCGATGAAAACATCAGCATCAGATTTCTTGACAATATCCTTAACCTTATCAGGCTCTCTGTGTGCAGATGCTACTTTTAATTCATAAGGAATTTTATTATCCTTCAATACTTCCTCAGCTTTTTTTGCTATGTTTAAATCAGATTCACTCCCACAGATTATCAACACTTTCATTTCATTCACCAATATGAATTTTATCCGTAAGTTAGAATTTAATGTTTACTGTCAACCAGCCAGACCGATAAGTATGCATCCTGCAATTACGATTATACTGCTCACGATGATTTGGATAACCTGTTTCTTTTTTGTGAACTCTTTAAAGTAGAATAATCCCCAAAGGGCTCCTATCAGTGCAGCTGTCTGGGTTAAAGGACCTCCTCTCGATAACCCTAATGTGAGAATAGCATATATCCCAAAAAAATTTGCTATCGTCCACAAAAATCCGGATAAACCCCCTTTCATAATTTCTAAATCTTTTGGAATGTTTATCCTTAAAAAGAAAATAAATGAACCAGTTATCATTATTCCAACAGACATCTGGAAGAAAAATTGTTCACTACTCATCCCAGTCAATTTTAATGGAACAAGCATTGAACCAAAGAACACAGCAGCGATTAGAGCGAGAATAATACCTTTCTTTGTTGATTTTTCTTCTTCTTTCTTAGTCATTCCCACAAGAATACAACCGATAAAAATCAAGAGAACACCCAATAACCCGATGACAATACTAAATAAACTAGTCAATTCTTTGAAAAAGAAAACTCCCCACGCGAACATTATCAATGTGCTTGAAATCCATATTGGAAACGCTCTAGATATACCAATTTCTCTTATCGCTAATAATGATGAAAGATTACCAATAGCCCATAATACACCTGAAAATACACCTAGTGTAGATAAAGTCAAGGGAAAATTCAGAAAAATCGATACCACAATAGTTGTTATGAAAATAGTTGAACATATTAAGAATTGAGAATAATATATGTTGGTTTTCATCTTTTTGAAGGGAACTAACTGTGTTCCCCATAATATTGCTGCAATAATAGCATAAACGAAGCCAATAAATTCTGACATACTATCGTTTTGTTTTTCTCGGCTTAAATTTCTTTAAAATGATTCTGGTTTTTTTCTTGTACCGCTGAATTCATAGAATTTGTAAATTAAAAAAACTACAATCAAAATAATTGCAATTCCAATCAATACCTGTAAACCACTAACTCCATTAAAAAACAATTCTTTTGGTAAGTAAGTTGTATATTCGACCATAATTTAACATTTTACTTGAAAATATTTATATTCAAAGTGATCTAGGAAATTAGGTTATTTCAATATACCTAGACGACATCTCAAGTTACGCATTAAATTGGTTATTTTCGGTGTATAAACTATTAAACCCCAACTTCCGACTATTCCTGCGGTTATTGTAAAGCCTAAAGTTAAATCTGAAACCCAGTTGGTGCTGATCAGGAATAACTCGCCATTCCATAGATGATCTATTATACCGAATACCGCCCCTCCAAAGAACATCAAGTTGAGCCAGTTCTTATGCGGAGTTTTCTGTTTAATCTTCCTGTTCCTTATGTATTCGATTATAGCCGCTGTTGTAGGTACAATATAGCAAACCATAACAAATTCCTCCTTTTTTTAAGCATTCACAAAAATCGAGGGTTATTTCTTCTTTTTCTTCTTTGAAGCACAGCCACATCCGCAATCCATAAAAATTCCCTCATTCATTATTCGATTTAGTCGTTTATATAATCTTCTGTTGTTTTTGGAAGAATAACGAATCAATAAAGTCAAACTTATAAGCTTCGATAATAAAACTATTTCAATTATGGTAGGTGACTATCATGGC
>CAZRNP010000016.1:0-18305 GCA_964601485.1 uncultured archaeon | reverse complement strand
CAGTACTATTCAAAACGTCAAAAACAGTCGTACCGTTCTGAACATCAACTGTCTTTGTCTTTTCTGAAGCACCAAAATCTATCCTTGCTACTACCCTTATCTTTTCTGTGGATTTTTCTGGAGTAAAGGTAAGGTACAAGTTTATTACCAGGCTTGCCAGTACTACTATGAGCAACCCTGAAGCCAAGTATCTCTTTTTCAACTAAACCACCCTTCAATTTTTTTATCTGTTCTTTGAACTCGTAAAATGATAGGGAAAAACCTAAGCTACTCGACAAATGAACTATAGAGAATGGAATACTAGTTATTGTATAGAACACTAACAATGGTAAAGAGAACATCATTCCCATGGAAACAGTCACAATTATCTCATAAACGATTATCCCTATTAAAGTGGATATTAAAAATTTTGTCCTCGATTTCTTCCCTAACTTTCCTATCAACCCACCGATGAAACCTGCCAGACCTGCACCCAAACATTGGAAAACAGTCCAAGGCCCTTGAAAACCCCAAACGAGAAAATTGGATAGATAAAAACCAACAACACCAGAAATAAAACCAGAAATCGGGCCAAGTAAAAACCCAGTCAATATAGCCAAGGGCGTCAAGGGTTCAACGCTCGGTATGAATTGGAATGCAGCCCTTCCTAAGATTCCTAAGGAAGTTAAACCCATCATTAATAACAATTTTCTCTTCAAGGAATATTTCGTCCTTTGAGCAGACAAAAGTAAAGTTCCCTGTTGACTTTTTTGTTTTAATTCTTGTTCCATGGCATGATCCTGGATAAATTATCCAATTTTTAATTTTTTAAATCTTTTGATTATAAAATATACATATGGATAACATGTTTAAAGATTTGATCGATGTCAGGGCATCTTATTCCCCTGTCCATATAGTTAAGACCCTTTTTTTACTCTCCGAAAAACCCATGGGAAGGTTTCAACTGATGAAAGAAATGGAAATGGGGGAAGCTACGATTAAAACTCTTGTAAAGCGTCTGAAAATGAATAAATTAATTAAGCCTTCTACTAAAGGGCATGTACTGACTGAAAAAGGGAATGAACTGTTGAAAAAAATCCTGATGAAAATCTCAAAACCTATAGAAATAGACACGAGTGAATGCACAATCGGAAAGTACAACACTGCAATTCTTGTTAAAGGCTCATCAAAAAAAGTTAAATTCGGCATCGAGCAGAGGGACGAGGCTATAAAAATAGGAGCTGATGGCGCAACAACTTTGGTTTGTAATAATAACAGACTAATATTCCCAGGATGCAACAGAAAAATTACAGGATTGGAAAAAATCCTCCGTAACCATTTCAAGGTTGAGAACGGAGATGTCATAATAATAGGCTCAGGTTCTACGAAAAAAATATCAGAAGAAGCTTCAATAAAAGTAGCACTATCTCTCTGGCAACATTAAATAAACAAAAAATGCTAGGACAACTATTGCAACAATTATACCGATACCAACTGGAGAAATTATAAAACCAACAAACCCTGTTAACGGACTAGGCTTTAACTGATTGTTCGTGACGTTTGTAATGACAGTGCTTGTTGTAGTTGGAGCAGGTGAAAATGTAGTTGATGTAGTCGTTTGAATACTAGTCGTAGTCATCGGAACAGTAGTTTGCGTTGTCGTAGTTGTGATCATACCACCACCCCCATGCTCAACGACTGTTGTTGTTACTTCAACAGAAGTTGTCGTAATCGTGGTTGTCGTAGTTGAATCACAAGTGTAAACACCAACAAAGGAATTGTTGTTGATTGTGAATCCATCAGGACATATCTCATCGAATAAAAATAAAGGAGGTGTTTTGCCTGCATCACTCGCCCATATATTGCCAAATACATCTTTATCTTTCAGCTTATAGTCTCCAAATCCCACTTGAGAGAATTTCCATTGATTGGTTGAATTGAGTATCCAAAAATTCCAGAGCAAACAGCAAACATTCATATTAGAACATTGACACCAAGGATCTGAGGTTGGACAGCCTACATCTTCAATCTTCGTTAATGCATCACCAAAACTGAAAGATGCCCATAATGTTTTCATACCACTGGCTTTTAACGCATCTTCTGCGGTTGAACCATTCGGTAATTGTAAGCAATGAGCAAATGTTGTTCCATTCGGAAAACTGATTAAAACTCCTACTTTGATCAACGGTGTAACTTTTTGTAGAGCGATAGCAGCCCAACCAGTATCAAGAGCGTTTGAAACATTTGTGGTACGTATTCTATCTGAAAACCCTCCATCTGGATTTTGTAGACTTTTTAAACAATTTATCGCGATTAATTCATAACTTAATTCGTTGAATCGATCGAATACTATTGATGATAAGGCAGTAGCATAACTGTGATTATCAAAACAATTGGTAGCAGAATTTTTCAAATAGTTCATTCCGTTCAGAACAGAAGTGTTTGATGTGTCTAGTCCACAATCTTTCAGCGTAAGTAATACCATCGCGGTTAGACTGATCGGTTCAGGAGCGTGAGAGTATAAAGGATCAGATTGTATGGTGGGTGTTAGATTAAAACTTCCGTCTGAGTTCTGCAGGTTTAACAAGTAATTCACTGCTTTATTCTTATTCTCTTCTGGTATTGCATTAGCATTTATTAAACCCAACACTGCTATTGTAGTATCAACACTACTTTCCACTTGGCTGCCTAGATTTGGATCATAATATCCCTTGAAACCGCCACTCATCTGTTGAAAAGAGAGAATGTTCGATGAGATATTGGATAGATCGATGTCAGATAAATGGTCTGTTTGAGTGAAAGCATAGAGTGATATACTAGGAACATCTGCTTCGCCCCATGTTTCCCAGAACCATGAAGAGGAATCTTCTAGTTGGGTCTTCAACCAGTTTAAACCTGTTGTTACATTAGACGAATTACCTTCGCTCTTATAGAGCGCTATCATTGCTGGTGAAGTCCAATGTTCAGTCCAAGAACCATAGGAACCATCTTCTCTCTGATTTTTTTTAAGCCAATCTATTGCTATAGTGAGGTTCGAATTAGCAACTACAAATTGTGGTAATATCAGAAGTATCATAATCTGAAAATAAATTAAAATCAAAATTATCCTTTTCATGTAACCTGGATAAATTATCCATGTTTAAATTTAAATAATTTTGTATGGTTTTAAAAATATTAAAAAATGAAAACACCACTGAGAAATATACTTAAATTCTGCTACAAATATATTGAACATGGTCATTTCAATAATTATAGGCATTTTGATTTTAGCAGTAATAGTTTACACGATGATCAAAATAGTCAAGAGCTTAGCTATAGGTTTAATCTTAATATTTTTTGCGCTTATAGCCGGTCACCTCATCTTAGGTTCGATACCGAGCCTTAGGTCAATACCGATAATCGGTCCTTTATTCCCACAAAATCCATCTTCTTTCGACATTGTTAATTACATCAAGAGAATATTCCAAAACATAGAGGTATCAGAAGTTTCTAGGGATTCTAACAACAACCTTTTGATAACTGTTTCTAACCCTGGTAAAATACAAATCTCTAACTTCACTGTTTATGTGGATGAGAATAAGGTAAACATAATCAACAAACCAAGAGATCCTTTAAAATCAGGGCAAACCACAGCGATTCAAACCGACTGGAACAAAGATTTCACAAAAATTATAGTCCGAACCTCTAAACTAAACGTAACGTATTCAAAATCAGTAGAAGGGTAAACAGATATTCCTAACACCAGTGTTTCCTTTCATCAAGTCTCTTATCTCTACCTCTATCACGTCAAGGCCCATCATCTTTAGTTTTTTGTTGATTTCTGATTTTACGTTGACAATCTTATTATCGTCTATCTGCAAGAAGTTCAAGGCCATCTCATTGACTTGTTTTTTTGATGCGATGACTAGGTCATATTCCTTTTCTTTCAAGGCGGTAAACAAGGGACCATAAGACAATTCTTCATCTATGACAGCGATATCGTTTATGATGTTGAATTGCGTGCTGGAAAGATTGTCCATTTGGATCGATGTTACATCTATCTTGAAAATTTCCTTAAGATGGTTTACGCCTTCCATGTTGGTCCTTGGTCCCACGATGGCGAAGGCATGATTTTTACTCGTGAAGAACAAATCACTCCCCTCTAAAACACCAGGAACAAAGATGTGTCCAGCTATTTTTATCCCAAGTTCTTTCAACGTTAACTTGACTATCTGTTCTTCACCCCTCCTTATCCCCTGAGAAAGATGGCATGCAACCGCTTTTCTGTCCACAACAACAGCATCATCTCTTAAGACGTACATCTTTGGTTTAAAACCGATCATTTTTCTCAGATAATTTACTTTGACTCCTTCGTTCTGTAGGACTTTCATGATTTCATCGTGTTCTCTCTGCATCGGTATCATGTATGGTGTCTGAGAGAAACCCCATCTAAAAGGTTTTTCTACTATGTTGATCTCTTCACCAGGCCTGTAAACAAGAACTTCTCTTACTTTCAACTAAATCACTAGAACTAAAGAGGATAATTAAAAATTTAAGAGTTTGTTTATCATTCGGTAGAAAACCATGTTTAGTTAATTTTATACCTTAAAATCGCCCCAATTCCGCCTATCTCTTTGAATTGTTCTCCATCCCTGCTGTCTAAAGATATTATCTCTACTTCTGAGCCCAAATTTTTGGCTTGTTCTGATATAATTTCACTCAACTCTTTTTCTTCTTCTATTTTCAAGTCATTCCCGCATTTAGGACATTTTTCTACCCTTTCAGAGCTTATATCCTTCTCAACGCTGTACCCACATGAACAAACCAGCTTTGTTCTTTTCCAGTCAAACCCTTCAGACATTAAAAGTATCTTTACTGCTCCATATCCTAGGGCATGTTTAACTTCTTCTAGCCCATAAACAGATAGGCCATCGTCTTTTTTCAAGTGTTCGAAAAATTCCTCCATTAAATGTCTTTCTTTGGTTGCAGATGCCTCTTGTACCAACGATTCCCCTCTTTTTAGCATTTCTTGCAGTCCTGGCATACCCGTATCACTCGTATCGACCAAACCCATAATTTTTTGTTTCAGTTGATAATCTAAAAACTCCCCTTCTTTGAAATCATCTTTTACGAAACCAGGCCCGCCGACCATTATGCCTTTCAAATCCTTTTCTTCTTTGAAAATTTTGGATGCTATCTCCCCAACCTTTTTCAGATGTTCATTCTTAGCCTCGTCCCTTATTCTTTGGTACCTTCTTTGTGATGCTCCACCTTTGATAGTCTTCCCTGGCACTAAAGAATCTATGTGTTTTTCTAGAATGATTTTTTTACCTTTCAAAAACCCTATGTCAGCACCAGCAGTGTCCATGACGATCAGGCCATAAACTTCCCTTTCCCTAACCATGTCCTTCAAAGGGTCTAGGATGAACTTCTGGTCACACCAGTAAATCTTCTGGGCCAGTGGTTGAGGTGGTTCTACAGACCACAGGTTGATTTCAGGCTGTCCTTCTGTTTTTGAAACATTACCACAGAATACCACTAAACCGTTTATTGGTGTTTTTTTGAACAACCTCAAATAATTCATGACTTTTTCCAATGCGTCTAAGACGTTATGCCTTGTCGCCCTAGACTTAACGTTCTGCGTCAACGCATATTCCTGTTTAAGCATCCCTATTATCTCCTGAATGTTGTAGCCAGAAGGAATGTACAAGGAAATGAGCTCTGTATGTCTTCCTTTGAAACCCTCAAGTGTTTTCAAGAGTTTTCTCAGTTTGATTAAGGATTCAGTGTTAAATCGTATCCACCTCTGTTAATAATTTATAAGGGCATTTTTATCTTTAACTGTTTTATTTTCAAATCCTTTATCCCATTGAATAATTTGGGAAAAAGATAAATTTTTGTTCTTTAGGAATATAATTCAACAAAAGATTAAAGAATTAAAATAAGGTGAAAAAAAATGGTAAATAAAAAAAGGTGTCGTGGTTGTAAACCTAATCGTAGCAAACATACAAGAGGGAGAATCAAATAAATTTTTATTCTCGATAAGAGAAAGGATAGTTATGGAAGAACCATTATGGATGAAGAAAATAAAGAAACACAAAAAAATAGTTTATCATAGCAGAACAAGCAAGCTAGTAGATAGATTGGAAAAAGAAAATTCAATTATGAAAACTAAAGAGGTTAAGAAAAAGAAAGGAGAACAGGAGAAAAAGAAAGAAGATATTAAAAAAGACGATAAAAAAAGAGGCGTTGGGTGAAGAAAGTAGACGAAGAAGACATAGAAGATGAATATAAGTCAATTAGAAACTACCACCAATCATTATCATTTCCTAATTTCCTTTATTGTGTAACACTTTTATTTTATACTATAATAGATATATATTAATACTTATAATACATATATAATATAACAGATTACTTTAATTTAACTATTGAATGACTTTGAACTTGAAGTGAATAGTGCCTTAAGGTGATACACTACCACCATCTTCTTGTTATTATTAATCCGAAAGGTGAGTTTAATGGAAAAACTAAAAGTATTTTCAATGAGACTATTAATGTTTTATTTAGTCTCAGGAATGGCGGCAGAGGGTTACAGAGCGTTGGTGTGCAACGAGTAAATACTAACCCCTTTTCTTTTTTAGCAACTTGATTTAGCATGAGGATAATGAGAGAAATAAAATGGTAAAAGGTTATTACACATCACAAAAAAAGAAAATAATGCCTGATGAATTCGGTAGACTATCACACATGTCGGATACATTTGATAGCAACATAAGGCGAAAGAAGAGAGGAAAATATTTTTGATTTTCTATTATATTAAATCCATTAAATGAAAATTTAATCATAAAGGGGGTGGAAATAAATGGCTTTAATCGTTAAGAGTGGAGTTAGAGAATTAGTTAAAGGAAAGGCAAGAGCAAGTGAAGAGTTCTTGAAGAGACTTGATACAGATGTAGCAGCTATGGTTAAAAGGGCTGCTGATAGAGCAAAGGAAAATGGGAGAAAGACATTGAAAGCTAGAGATGCTTAAACCTTTCTTTTCTTTTTATTTTTCTGAATCAGATAGATTTTTTGGTAACTGTATCAACTTTGAGATTCTAATTTCATTGGGTCCATGAACGATATTATCTCCCTCGGCCATAAGAACTTAGGGAATTTATAATTTTCAGAAGCATTCTGTGTTAAAGATTTCCTGATCATGATATGTGTTAAATCGTATCCACCTGTGTATAATTTCTTTCCTTTTTACTAATAATTCGTTTATTTAAGTTTTTAAAAGTTTTAGGATTTTAACTAAATTGACGAAAATTTTTTACAAAACCACCATTACCATTTGGCATAATGGTTTGTGGCACTGGCATAGATACTGAAACCTCAGATGGGTCTCTTAGATAATTCTTTGTAATTTTATAAGCCTCTAAGAATTCAATACCTTTTTCAGTTGCCCAAAGCTTGTTATCTTCTTCTAACATTAATCCAAGTCTTGTGAGTATATTCCTATATTCTTTTAATTTCTCATTGTTCAAACCCGCATCATACATTAGTTTAGTTTTTTTCATTCCGTTAATTGATACCTCTACACATCTAGCTATAATATCGTAAAAAGTACGATTTTTTCCATTCTTTTTTTGTTTAACGACAATGGGTTTTGTACTTTGTAGTTTTGATGATGGAATGAATTTAGGTGAATATCCTGGTTTTAAATAACTTCTCATCTTATGATAATGTTTTAAAAATCCCTTACCTTCCTCAGTCGTCCAATAATCTCCATTATTTGGTTCTATTAATCGATATAAAAGAACTTCTTTCAAATATCCCTCTGTATTTTTATCCGGTCTATTCACTCCATTGAGTTGTGTGAAACTCAAACCTGCTTCAGACATTAATCTAGTTTTTTTTATCCCGCCAATAGATGCCTTTACAATTCTTGCATAATTATCAATACTATTTTCTCTTTTCAATCCCCAGTCATTAACATTATTCCTTTGACTATACATAAACGTCCTACAAACTATAGAAGGAAAAGAATATAAACCTTTCGCCTATTATCGCCCTTAAAATACTGAATTAATGACACATTAAGCCTTAATATTGTGCATCATCACTAGATCTTTCTCGAATACCTTCAATTCTTTCGGAACCTCGATTTTAACCTCTGTTTTCAAGCTAAGTCCTTTATCCTTCTTCATTTTCCAGATGTTTGTGTTGAATTCTGTTATTTGTCCGGTGAACTTTTCAAGGCCAAACCCCCATTCAGGCTTAGGCAAGAGCTCTAGATGTATGCTTTCTTTTCCGTACAGCTCTCTCCAAGTATAGTCAGTAATAAAAGGAGCAATGGGTGCAAATAACTTAAGCAAAGTCTTCAGGACAAGGTGCAAAGTATACCAAGCAGCCTCCTGTTCTTTTTCGTTAAACCCCTGCCCGTATGCTCTTGGCTTTGCCATTTCTAAATAATGTGAAGCAAAAAGATTCCAAGTAAACTCTCTTATCGCGATTGCAGGAATGAAGAAATCAAAATTTTCATAACCTTCAATACATTTTTTAGTCAATTCATTCAACTCTGACAATATCCACTTGTCTGTTGCTGTCAATTCAGTTTTTTTCATTTCTGGAAACATAGAGATAAACCTAGAGATATTCCACAATTTTGTCAAGAATTTTGCAGACCCTTCTATCCTATCGTTAGAATACCTAAAATCTGAGCCCAAACCAGCTTCAGCAGCGTCCCAGAACCTGAATATATCACCGCCGTATTTCTCTAAAATCGGTATTGGGTCAACGACGTTTCCTTTCGATTTACTCATCCTTTCTCCTTTCTCATCAACACCGTAACCCATTATCCACGCCCCATCAAAAGCAGGTTTTTTCGTCAACTGATAGCACCTCAAAATAGTGTAATGCAGCCAAGTCCTTATGATGTCTTTTGCTTGGGGCCTTATGCTAGAAGGGAAAGTCTTCTTGAAAAACTCATCATCTTTCTTGTATTTTGAAATGAACAATGGAGAAACGCTCGAATCCATCCAAGTATCAAAAGTCCTGTTATCGCCTTCAAAACCTTTATCAGATTTACAGTGAGGACACTTTTTGAACGGGGGGTTGTCTTTCCACGGTTGATAGTATTTTCCTGGGTCTGGCAGACACACTTTCTTGCAATTCTTACAATACCAAACTGGTATCTCTGTCCCATAATACCTTCTCCTGGATACCGGCCAATCGATAGTCAAAGAATTAACCCAGTCTACCAAGATCTGCCTGTGTCTCTCGGGAAAGAATTTTATTTTTTTAGCAATCGCGAGGAGTTCGGGAATAAAATCGAGTTGTTTCAAGTAATACTCTTTCATGGGTATTATTTCTATGGGAGTCTTACTCCTGTAACAGAGAGGAGTTCTGTGCATTATTTCCTCTTTTTTCTGGATTAATCCACTATTTTCTAAATCTTCGATGATTTTTTTCCTCGCTTCTTTGACAGATAACCCAGCATACTTACCAGCATTCTCACCCGTCTTACCTTCAGGCGTGACAGCAATGATTTCTTCCAGTTTCAACTCCCTAAAAAGCCTTACGTCAGAATAATCACCGTAGGAACACACCATGACTAAACCAGAACCGAAATCTTCTTTTGCATAAGGGTTTGGAAGAATTTTTACTTCTTTATTGAATACAGGAACTATCGCATGTTTTCCTACTAAGTTCTTGTACCTTTTATCGTTTGGGTTGAATATGACAGCAGCACAAGAGCACAACAATTCTGGCCTTGTAGTTGCAATTATTATGTCTTCACCAGTTCCTTTTAGTTTAAACTTAACATGGATCAATTCAGTCGGCAATTCCTCGTATTCTATTTCTGCGTCTGCTATTGTCGTACCACATTTAACACAATAATTGTTCGGCCTAGTGTCTTCGTAGATTAGGCCTTTATCCCATAGTTCGATGAACGTTGATTGGGTTAAAGTCCTGTATTCTTTTGAGTCTGTCCGATAATAGTTTTCAAAATCCCCGCTCAGCCCCATAACTTTCATTATCTGAATCATTTCTGCTTCCAAGTCATCGAGGGCATGCGTGCACAATTCAATGAATTTTTCTCTTGGGGTTTCATGGATATTTATACCGTATTTTTTTTCAGTGTAGAGTTCAACGGGCAAACCGTTCCTGTCGATGCCTATGGGAAAAAAAACTTCAAACCCCATCATCCTTGCTGTCCTTGCTATCATGTCAATCTGTGAATAATGAGCCGCTGCGCCTATGTGCCATGGCCTCCCAGATGGGTATGGCGGTGGCGTGTCTATAGTAAACGTCTTCTTTTTTGTGTTGACTTTAAAAGCGTAGATTTTTTCTTTTTCCCAAGATTCCTTTATTTTTTTCTCTAAGTCAGGATTCCATCTGTTTTCTGTAATCTTCGGTTTAAATTCCAACATTTTCACCTACAATTCTTTCTAAAATTTTTCTTTTTCTCAAGCTTGTAAAATTTTAATATAATTTAATTAATAAATGCTTTGTTGGTAGGTTTATGATCACCACTATAATTTTTGATTTAACAGAAATCTACCTCAAAAGGTTGTTGGAACTGAAAATTATTTAGAGCCATATCTACTGGTACTAATTAACTATTTAACTTTTTCATTTAAATGGTAAAATATGCAGATCGATTGGAGAAATCTACCAGAAGGTCATACTCTGTCTTGGCATTGGAAAGACGAAGAGGAAAGACTCGAACAACAATTAGATGAAGCGGTTAAAGATTTAGTAAAAAAAGCTGAAACTCAAGAAATTAAGGTAGAAGGAATTAGGGTTCATCCCACCGCTCATGATGTTGAACTTCATGCTGAACGTTTGTTTGATGCCGATCTTAAAGGCGAAGTTGAACAAGTTAGGGGTATTAACTCTGAGCTTAAACAAGAACGAATCTGGAGAGAACATCAAAGAAAGATATTATTAGAAGCTGGTAAAAGAGCTGAACCCCGTCTTTTAGAAAGAGGAATAAATCCTAATGAATACATAGAGAGAGAGGCAGTTTTTTACACATTTGGAATTGCCGTTCATCCTATACTTAAAACTCTCTTCAGAGGAGTTCCTGACCTTGAAAAAGTCGCAGATTTAAGAGTCTTGAAAGGATATCCGTTACATGAAGCTTTTGGAATCATCAAAGAAGATTTTGAAAAAATCTATTGGGGACTTTATGGGCCTATAAGCAACTACATAGCTTATGGTTTGAACGAGGAGGCATTGGTTGATGCTATGGGTCTTTATGGAGGGAAGAAGGATGAAGCAAGAGAAACAATCAGAAAAATAGATAGGAGACTCGGGGGTTCTACAAAGACTTTCTTAGAGGCCAGAAAAGATTTGATTGAATTAATTCAAACCCACACTGACCCAAAACCTTTATTAGAATTAATAGACGGAGTCGTAGCAGGTTATAGTAAGGTTGAAAGCCTTAGAGAAAAACTTGGGGAATTCCTCCCTACTTCTCAAGTTGAAACTACATTGCAAAAGATAAGAGAGAAACAAGAAGTCCTTGGAACTTTGCAAAGAGCTAAAGTTATTCAAGCAATGGGAAGCCCTAACGAAAAAATGAAATGGGTTTTGTGTACATCTTATAAGTGGCCTTGGTCTTATTCTTTGGCTTTAAATTGGGTTGATGAAGGTAAACCCTATTTATTGAATATAGATGCTGTTCATTCAAAAATAGGGAGAATTGCAGCTGATATAGTCAGTACGTATTATACAGGAAAGAGCGTAATAAATAAAACTCTGTTAGATACCATAGAAAAACTTGGAATTAGATTAGATAACCCAAGATATTGGTCCAAAATTGGAGCAGGGTTAATCATAAAAAACCCAAAATTTCCGATTACTGAAGAGATGCAAGGGATGCTATTCGGCTCTGTATTTGAAGGAAAGACTACTTATTCAAATGAAAATTTTACCTTTTCTTACGGAGAAAGAAGGACATTAGGGGAAAGATCTTTCGAAAGGTTTAAGGTTTTTGGTGATTTCGAACCCGCAAAAACTGAAAGAAAAGAATCTGGTGAAGGTTTAAAAAAATTTGGACAGAAAAAATTTAAAGGTCAGTACACGAGATTTGCTCGATGCCTCCCTTCACAGCTATCCCCCATTTTAGATTTTAACAGTATAGAAAGAGTTGACGAAGAAAATGCATGGAAACTAGCGAAGATGGGGGAAAATCTTTTAAGAGGTTACGTTGAACAAGCGATCTGGGATAGGGGTCGGGTTACAGAAGCGACTATCAACTATTGGCCAAATTTTCCCGAACAATTTATGCACATGCTTAAAAGACTTGAAATAAATTATACTTCTCACTCGATAGCTTATATGAAGGGAACTGCAATTCACATCCCTTCGAAGGAAGTTGATGCAATTCCCTTTTTAAGCGAATTTAGAGCCAGTTACTCGGGGTCGAAAGTATGAGTTTTAAATGAATTCTAAAGTTACATTAAATTTTAATTTATTCAAGAAACTTCTCCAACCCAGGTTTCAAATCTTTCTCCGTATCGATGATGACTATTTCTTTGTTCAGAGGAAAAGCCACGTTTACTATCGGGACAGTATCGACCCAAGCTTGTTTTTTTCCTTTGTGTGAATGCCCAGTTATAACAAGGTCAGGTTTTTGTTCTGTCAAGATCCTTTCATAATCATTACAACCCAGTTCAGGATAAATTCTTTCTTCCTCTCCTTCAAGAATCTTGTACGTGGGGGCGTAGTGGATGAGTAAAACCTTCACATCAGTCCTCAATTCAGACAGAAGTTTCTCCACAGTCCCTACTCTTTTCTTGTATACCTCGGCTACACCAGGGACATTATTCCTTTGCCAAAAAGATGGTCTGTCTAAGCTGCCTAAGCTCCCAACAATACCAACAGACTTGCCCTGCACTTCAACGATCAAAGTTTCATCGTCTAAAAACTTGATGTCAGGGACTTGACTCTCTATCAACATCTTCGTCTCATTCCCAAACTCATCGTTACCAAAACATGCTATGATGGGACAAGTAATCTTACCGAAGAATACGTTGTAGATCTTTTGGTATTCGTCAACCTTCCCCTTGTTGATCACGTCCCCTGATAAAAAAAACAAGTCTGGCTTGGCATGGAAATCTTCCATAGCCTCTACAAAATACTCGAAAAGCCTCGGTGAATGGATGTCTCCTGTGGCAGCTATTATCATTTCTATCTATAAAAGATACTGAGTTGAAGGTTATATTGATTATGCAAAGCTGTTTTCAAAGTCTTTATAGTTTTAACTTATCTCTTCTTGGTTTTTTTGGCAGTTTTTTTCATGCAGCAACAACAGATATTTGGTTTTATGCTCATGACAAGTAGTACTAGACCGACGATTGTCAGGAGTATTTGATTGTATCCTGTTTCAAACCAAGCAAGGATTATCACTAAAACAGCCAATAAAGATTTACAATAACAAGTCATTGTTGAACCTCCTTTGAAAGACTATAGGTTTTGGTTTAAATAATTTTATCGGCGTTTTAACCTAAGAATTCAATATTGTTTTTTTGAAGTTTTAAATATCGATATGATAAAACTGAAAATTACATGTATAATAGCAAATATCAAGGATAAAGCAAGTATGAACAGAATTATTCCGATTAAAAGTCCTGGAAGTCCGATGAAATTCAATAAATGTGATAGGAATTCAAAAAACCAGCTAAATGGTTTTAAAACATCCCAATAAACATTTGCAACAGTAGAAAATATAATAGTTAAGCCCAATAAAAGCATGAATATTAAGGCATAATAAAAGCATCTTTTTTTAGTAACATAATAAATGGATTTTTCATTTCTATTTGTCAACCTATTGCTTAACCATCCGATCGGTATGAAAAAAACTGTAAGGATCAAACTTAAAATACCGATTCCAATAATG
The DNA here is from genome assembly GCA_964601485.1 of uncultured archaeon. GTDB lineage: Archaea > Aenigmatarchaeota > Aenigmatarchaeia > CG10238-14 > CG10238-14 > JASEGC01. The sequence continues at coordinate 4,453 of CAZRNP010000016.1, read as the reverse complement.
AACCCTATCCATTTCATTGCATAACCCGGTTCATATGTAATCAACCTGTATTCTTCGTTGTTTCTAGCTTGTGTTATTACCAAATCTTCCATTTCACTTGGGTACATAGATCTTCTCATCTTGGTCAAAAAGTATCTGTCATCCAACAGTTGGTTGAGGTAATAATAAACATCTTTTCGATAATATTGAGGGACTTCAGAAACTGGTTTATCCCCATATTGTCTTTTGTACTCGAGATAACTTTCAGTTCTTATATCCTCGGGTTTGATCCATTTAGCGTATTCTACATTGAACCCATTTATTTCTACTCTATAATTCGTAAAAACATACAACAAAATTTCAGCAGCGCCTTTGTTCATCGATGACATTTTCAAAGGATAAACTATTTCATCAGAATAGAATGTTATCATCAATGGTTGAACTGTTCCAGCGTTTAACTGTCCTTTCACTTGTTCGTATTCAAAATAGACTACTTTATCTACAATTTCCTCCATCGCAGTCCTAAGTCCTATTTCATCGTGATTTCCATCGTGTAATCTTTTGTAATTGGTATATTCACCAGAATCAATCAAACCAAAACTGTAGATGTATGAATTTAAGAATGTTTTATCAGTTTTAATATCTTGTAATGTCTTATCGGCAAAGAAATATGCAATTCCATTCACATTACTGAAAGTCATTCCTGTTTTTTGGGAATATTCTTGAGCTAATTGTTGTTCAAGCTGTAAACGTAGATTATTCGCATCTTGATTTAACTTTACCATTAACTTATTTTTAACTTGATTGAAAACATAATCGAAACGTTGTTTAGAATTCTGATACCAGTCAATTTGCGTCTGAGTTATTTCAAAATAGTTTTTAATATATTCATCTCCATTCATTATAGCATTAGCCGCCACGTATGCTAAGTCATCCGCTGAATACTGGGTTTTTGTTTGAGAAACTCTAGAACAATACTGACCGCAATCAACACTCTTCAAGGTTTTATATTCTTCTGAATTTTTTGTAAAATACCAAACATAACAATAAGAATAATCAACACCTGTTTGCCAGTGACGACCTTCATAACAACTATCCGAGTAAGGAATCTCTATTTTTTGAGTGAGTTTATTTTCTATATTTTTCTGTATATCATTCCTTAAGTGATCATCTAAATAGCCGTTATAATTTTCATATAATTCTGTATATTCCCTCTCATCAATCAATCTAGTAGGAGCACTTTCATAACGCATTCGATACATGTATGGTAACTCTTGTACCTTTGTTTTTGTTTCCTCACCGTACTCTATATTAGTATTTCTTATCGCAGTTAACTCATCGTATAATTTTCCATCCTTTACATAATTCACTAAATCGTCTGTCAAATATTGGACTGCATTTTCTTGAGTAGTAACCCTACTGTCGATTTTCCTGAGAGTTGATATAAGATTTTCGTTGTACGGTGCTAAATTTATTCTAATCGCAATAAAATACCAATTTTTATCGATGTAATGCTGAATTACACCTCTTGCAGTTTGAGGGATTGAATAATTGTTATTGTTCAACCAATTAATTAAGGCATTAGGGTCTGTTGCAGATAGAATACTCACATCATAAATTCCAACTTGATATCTTTCAAGAAGTTGGACACCCCCTTTATCTACTGCCATTAGGGCAGAACCATAATAACCCCAAAACAATGGCCACTCAGGAGCTCTTCTATAAATCGGTTCAGTTAAATAGTGGAGTTCTTCAAATAAAAGTGGATCTGACTTGTTAACAACAGGATAACTTGGGGTAGGAACTACCCATGCAAAATCTTTCATTGAACCGCTGTATTCAACTTGAAGTACTATTCTTTCTTCACCGTTGTTATGAAATATAACGGCTTTTTGAGTCGGTTCAAACAAGTCTTCCTTGTAATAAACTGGAGGGAAGAATCCACCATCTGCTTTTACTGTTGATATTAAAAGAAAAATAATTAGAATTGAGAAGATCAGCAACGAAATTTTTTTCTTCATAATTAATATTTGATTTCTGTATTAAATTTATTAATTATACAGTTTTTGTAGGGTATTTTCCATATAATTATATTCTAAACGTATTAAATGGACCGAGAGGGATTTGAAGCTCAAATATAGTTTTTAATGGTTTTAGTTACACTAAATGGGCTAAACTAACCTCTCCACTATATACTTTTTCACTTTCAAAATTCCCTTAACCCTTTCAACCAAAAGAGTCCATTTCTTAATGGTTTGTTATCATGGAAAACGGCTGAAAGTATTCACTGGAGAATATACTTCAGATAGGTTTTTGTTCTTCAAGCAATGTATTTATCTGTTTTACTAGAATCTGGTTTACTCCAATAAAATATTTCACATCCAACCCCTGGTGTTTTCGACAATTCACTTAAAAAACCATTTAAATCCTTCAGATTTTGATAACTAATTTTAACATCTACCTTGTCAGAATTATGTATAAAACTAACTTCTAATTTCACTCTATATTTTTGGGCAATTATTCTTGCTATTTCAAGAGCATGTTCGGTGACCATTAAAATTTAACTTAAAATTAAACTTTTATCCTTTACCTATCCAGAAAAACATTTTAATTTAAACGGAATCATATAGATTTTTGTTCTTTGGACGAAATTGAAAAATGCTCGCAAATAAGGTTTATACGTCATTATCCACAATAATTAATTAGAGAGTATGTTTGAAGGAAAAAAATGTGATATTGCTACATTTATTTTATTATTGTTTTTGGTATACGAAATATTAGAAGGATTCACTACTTTTTTAGCCATTTATCCATTAAATTATTTGGTTTTAACGAGTCTATTTTTGATAAATTATTTAATTTTATCGGTATATTTTGTATTTGAGGTCGATAAATATCTCTTCTCAACAATGTCATAGCTATATAATTAGAACGAGTAGTGGAAATTTTGAATGTGCTTCTGTAGATGACATAAGAAAACTAGATGCATCAAACAATTACACTGTTTTAGCCTATATCCCATGGGTGCCAATCGAAGGAAGTTTTGGAAAACTAGGAGATTTGTTGGATGGTATAAAGAAAGAAGTTGGTGAAGACCCATTTTTAGAAGGGTTAATAATATCCCTTGAGAAAGAGTCTTTAAAAGTAAATTACAAAAGGTCTGATGGAAAGGAAGTTTACGTATTCCTTCCAAATGTAGTCAACAGAGCTTATAATCGTATTTTAAATCTTTACGAACAAGCTGGAGTAAGTCCAATAGACATAGCTAAAATCGATTTTGCATTAGCCGAAGCCGTTCTGCAAGAAAATGTTGGAGAGGCTTTTGCGAGGATTGTTGATGAAGGAAAAGTTACTATCAAAGATTTAGATAATAACATGAAAAATCAGATGTTTAGACTTAACGATTATCCATTTAGACTTGTCGATTCAGAGGCAGGCTCAATGAAATTAAAACAATTTAAATTAGATGAATTTTTAAAACATCTTTCGATTTTATTCTCCATTCTAGAAAAGAAGTACAGATCACGAGAGGATACCAGTCCTATAATAAAAGATGCCCATACAACTCTGCATGAACTTATTCCTGAACTCTTCTAATAAATTTATTCTAAAAAAAGAAAATTATATATAAAAGATTTAAGCCTTTAAAATAACCCCACAGAATCAGATGACATGTTGAATTTTCCTTCTTAAAATAACAACAACTCACTCCTCACTCTCGGCGATAATTACGAAGGAAGTTCAGAATCAGATATGTTTTTGTTCTTCATTAAGGATTCAATTCTCCAAAAGTCCATAGATTTTCAGGTCCAATGGACCGATTTTTTCATCTTTTTTCAAGTCTTTGAATTTGGCTACTAAATACCATTAATAACCTATTTTTAGCTTAACCATTTGGACCGAGAGGGATTTGAACCCTCAGCCTCTTACTTGCGGAGCAAGCGATCTACCGTTGATCTATCGGCCCTCATTAATTAAGTTCTTAACACAAGATTAAAATAGTTAGCATTAAAAATAAGTTTTCAAGGACCGGTAGCTCAGCCTGGCTGGAGCGTTCGAGTACTATACGACGAAGCTGATAACCGAAAGGCCCTGAGTTCGAATCTCAGCCGGTCCACTATTCTCTTAAATTTTATAATATACAATCGAAATTTTTATATATCTTTCAATTTATATACATTTATATGACAAAATTAAATCTTAACAAAATAATTTTTGAAAATGCAGATTTAAAAAAAGAAATTATATTACCTAATGAAATAACATGTGATCTTGCAGAAGAAACAGGACTTCATATAGGAGACGGTAGCATGAATAGGTATACTAAAGGGTTCTTTTATCAACTTAGGGGTAATATAATAGATGACAGAGAACACTATCTAACAAAGATAATTGATTTGTATAAAAAACTATTTAATTTAAAAATTAATGTTAGAAACATGCCAAATACAGGTGTATTAGGGTTTCAAATATG
>CAZRNP010000015.1:0-18432 GCA_964601485.1 uncultured archaeon | reverse complement strand
CAACAAGATCAGCACCTATGTCAGCTGTCTTAGTATAAATGCCTCCACCAGCCTTTGCAAAAAGCGCTATAGAACTGGCACCAAAACTAAACCCAAGAATTATTTCAGGATCTTGATAAATATAATAAAGGACGCTTATTCCCAATAGAGATAAACCAACTACTAATAAACCCATGACTGCCCCGCCGTAGAAACCTACAGAAAATGCTTTGTTCAATCCTTTTTTAGCGGCATTTGCTGTTCTTACATTTGCCTTAAGTGCTACGTTCATCCCAAAGTAACCAGCTAAACCAGAACATGCTGAACCAAAAACATATGCTAAAGCTGTGTTGAAATTCAAGAAAATTGTCATGATTACAGATAATATAACAACAAAAATCGCAAGGGTCTTATACTGTCTTTTTAGAAAGGCATTAGCACCTTCCGTTATTGCATCGGCTATCTCTTTCATTCTTGGTGTTCCGACTTCTTGTTTTTTAACGTAATAATACAAATAAATTGCAAAAAAGATTGATACTAAACCAGAAACTGGTGCAAGGATTAAAATATTCATTCTTTCACCCCTCAAATAAAGTTTTATTAACTCATTTCTAAATATTTCTTATTTCTCAAGTATATTGTTTTTATGTTTTTATTCTTTAGTTTTTCCTTCAAAATCTTATCATTTGTTGCAACAATCGTGTTTTTATCCGTTGCATCAATGATTGCATTGTCAACTGTTTTCTCATTTGTACTTATAATCTTAACTTCTTTTTTCTTAATTAGTTCCAAAGCAATTCTAGCAGCTGCAGCATCTTTTCCTTTAGATTCTGCAATTCTTTCTAATTCTTCAATAATTTTATCAAAAATTATCAACTCATAATTTTCTTCCATGATTCTGTTGATTTCTTCAAAAATATCTACGTTAAATTGATAAGGAACCATCAGAAAATTTGTGTCTAAGATTATTCTTTTCATTTCAATCTACAATTTCCCCGTAACCAATTAGTCTCCATATTCCAGAAATTTGTCTTGAAAGAACAATTCTATCGTTCTTATACACACAAATAGGGATCTTCAAACTCATCTCTATCTCATTACCACGAACTTTTTTAACTACACCGATTGACCGAGCTGTTCCAACATTCACCAACAAGTTCTCTTCGATTTTTATATTTGAAACTTCTGACATTTCCTTTGTTCCAACCGCTCTTTCTAAGAGTTTTGTCTTCATTTTCAAATCTAGTTTCACAGGTGGTAATTTTCCAGTTAAACCTACAACATTACCGACCAAAGTATCAGCTTTTGTAAAGTATGGATCTAATTTTGTTAAAACACCGAGCAAACCACCAGGACCAGCCTCTTCGATTTTTATCCCAGCTTTTTGCATCGAAACAATAGTCGTTATTATTGGCTTCCATTTATCATCAACTCTGATACCAGGCCTTATTTCTATCTCATCTCCTTCTTTTAATTTACCTTGGATTATCGACCCACCTATAACCCCACCTACTATTTTTTCAGGAATTGTGCCTGGCTTGTTCACATCAAAACTCCTAGCTATAATCATCTTCGGGTCTTTCTCTGGGTCCTTTTTTGGAGTCGGGATAAATTTCTCAATTGCCTCGATGAGATAATTTATGTTAATTTTTTGTTGAGCAGAAACTGGGATTATGGATGATGATTCAGCAATCGTACCTCTCACAAAATTTTTTATCTCTTCATAATTTTTTTCAGCCCTTTCCTTGGTAACTAGGTCGATTTTATTCTGGATTATTATTATATTTTTGATCCCAACGACTTCTAAAGTTTTTAGATGTTCTCTTGTTTGTGGCAAAGGACATTTTTCATCTACAGCTATCACGAGTAAAGCACCGTCCATTAACGCTGAACCGGTCAGGACTGTTGCCATCAAACTTTCATGCCCGGGAGCGTCGACGAAAGATACGGTTCTCAAGACTTCTGCAGTCTCAAAACATTTTGGACATTTATCAGATGACAAGTATGTTCCACACTTAGGGCATTTGTAGAATGTAGCGTCAGCATAGCCTAAACGTATGGTGATACCACGCTTCAATTCCTCAGAATGAACAGAAGGCCATTTTCCAGTTAAAGCTTCAACTAGAGTAGATTTACCATGATCCACATGACCGAGCATACCGATGTTAACTTCAGGAATGAGTTTAGGGTTTACTTTCTTTGTGAACTTCCTCACCCTCCTTCTTCGGTTTAGCTTCTTCTTTCTTTTCAACTAGTTTTTCTTTGGGTTTTTCTTCTGCTTTAGATTCTTCTTTCTTTTCTTCTTTTCCTAATAATTGTTCTATAGGTTTAACTCCAGTTTTAACGATCTTACAATTTATCTGAACTATGTCTGCTGATATCGTGTTTCCTCTCACCGTCTTCCTTTTTCTTTGTCCTTTCAACTTTGGATGGAATCCAGGCGGTTGAGAAAGAACAACACTCTTTCTACCTGGACCATGAATAGTATGATGCATTGGGAAACCATCTTTATCTGTCCCACCAGTTATCTGCAATTCATAACCAGGTAAGTTTGTTATGTCACCATTGAATTTATCGCCTATAATTTTGCCTATTATTCCGGTTGCTTTTGCTTGATCCACATCAATCTTGTATGCTTTCTTTGTTGTCGGGTTCGAAACTATAAACTGAAAGTTAGGCATTAAATCACCTCATTTTATTACAAAAATACTGAACAACATTGAAATAGTTTTGTTGAGTTAATCTTATAACTTTTGCTATTTGCTTTTCATCGTTAGCAGACCTTAAATTTGACAATTCTTTTAATATTGGGTCACAATTTTTTTTGATTATGGTAGGGACTTCAATTGAAGTAAATTTTTGCAAACCTTTATACCAGTTGTTGTGGAACATCTTGAAAGTGATCCAACTAGTGTTAAGGCCTAAGTAGGTTATGAAAGCATCGTCTAATGCATGTTTTCTATTTGTTTTAAGGATTTTCATTATTCCTCTTTCGGTGAATTTAATCTCCTTTTGAACGCCTTCAAGAGATGTTTTATAATGCGCATACAATTCATCGTCAAAACCAAAGCTCATTGCCCTTGTGTTAGCAAGAATATCTTTTATGAACAGCAACGATGATGTCGTTACTCTTATGAATGAACTCAACAAACCATCTTTTGTGAAAGGATCAATATCTTTATGTTTAGCAAGGAGGGAGAATATGTATCTTGAAGCCTTTTCAGTTGCGTCTTCCAATTCATCTTCAATCCCATCGAGTTTGTTCATTAAGTGCATTAATTCATGCGCAAACAGGCCTTTTATCGCGCAATAGTTCCTTTCTATAAAGTCCCTTTCGTTTGCATCCAACATTATAGTCGGCGGTTGACCTTCCCCCCAATAGGAAAAACTGGGTGCATTTTGGGTTATCCACTCTCTCATTTCACTGTGTCTACTCAGCTTGACTCTAGGGATTACTATTTTCCTAGCTGTTTCAACAGGGTTTATTGTTACAAAGACTCTCAATTTCTTCAATTTTTTTAGGTTTGCTCTCATCGTGAATTCTTTGATTACATCTGTTATAGCTTTGTTTACGACTTGAGCGTCTTTTCCTTTGATTTCTATATGTTTTTCTAATTTTAGTTTCATCTTAGAATTTATTGTGTTACGTGAATATATTTGTTAAATAATGGTCAATTTTTTTGCCCAAAAGGTATTTAATATTGACTCATCATATTAATGAGTGATCGAAATGAGATGTGGTCGCGTTTGGCATAAGTAAAAAAGAACTTAGGATTTTCTTAGAACGATCACTCAGAACGAGAGAAAAACAATTGTTCTTGAATTTGTATGAGTTACAAGGGATTACATTCTCTGCTGCTGTAAAAAGAATTGCCAGAGAAGAATATCCAGAAAGTACTATCAAGTGTGTTCTTCGAAGATTTAAAGAGTTCAATTTGATAGATTTTGGAGATCAAAATAGCAAAGGTAAACCACTAATTTTTACTGATTTAGGTAAAACTTTCATTGAAATTTTTAGAGGTGAGTCGAAATGACTGGTGAAGTAGTTTGGTGACAAAATCGAGAATGAACATAATACTAAAAAATGTTCTGAATGTGGGGAATTTCATCCAGAAGATCAAGTAAAAGAAGTATGTGAACATCTTCTTTTTTGTAAACCATGTTATGTTAAACTTTTTGGGGATTTAGATTACGAGTTTGTAACGGATAGTGATGAATTTTTTTCTGAAGTTGGTAGAGGAAATTTCATAGAAGATTTTTATTTTTACGTTAAAGGTAGGCGCAAAGATGTAGAAAGGATTGTAGAAATTTTATCAAACAAACCTCAGTTCGAAAAAAGTCCAGGAAAATGTTTTGTCAATTTAGAGTACAGATATTATGCGGCAAACATCTTCAAGGAACGTCATGATCCGATACCATGGACCTCTGAATATATGACTTATCGTGAACATGCTCATAGAAGTTTAAAAATAAGTCTAGATGGCTATCGAGACCAAGTAAAATCAATGAATGATACGATAATTGGTAATTTAGGGGAACCATACAAAGTAAAAGGTCTCTCTTTGAAACAAAGATTAAGAGGATATAGACATTTAACAGAGAGAGGAAGGTTAGATTATTTAAAGAATGTTGGAAAAACGATTAGCGATTATTTAATATATTTTGGAAAATGTTTTTCTACTTTTTTCCCTGGGATTGGAGAAGGAGTATTTTACAGAGAAATACGAAAATGTGGTGGGTCTAGAAAAGGATCTTTAGCCATGTCTTCTATTTTTGGGTGTTCCAAGATACCTCTTTTTATTTTTCCCTGTGAAGAAACTCTTGCACTTTATACTGGAATTAGTGTGGTGGGAAGTATAGGAATAGCTCTTTATTCTACTGATAACCAGTCAAAAAAATTAATGATAAAAAATGAGGTGATAAAAAATGAAAGGTGAATGTTTTTGGGACAAAAATTCCAAAAAAGTTTTATAACATACAAAGTATCTTAGAACTACCTCCTCCCCAAGGAGAGAATATAAAAATTCTGCCTGAAATCTTTCCGCAAGAGTTTTTGAAACAAGAAATGTGCAAGGAAAAATTCGTACCGATACCAAAAGAAGTCAGGGAAATCTTAATTCAGTATAGACCTACCCCATTAGTTAGAGCAATCAGATTAGAAAAACATCTAAAATTACCAAAAACTGTACAAATATTTTACAAAAGAGAGGATGTGTCTCCAACAGGAAGCCATAAAGTCAACACAGCAATAATGCAGGCATATCTGGCAAAGAAAGAAGGTTTCAACAGAATAGCGACAGAAACAGGTGCGGGTCAATGGGGGTCTGCCTTGTCTTTTGCATGCAATAAAATGGGGTTAGATTGTACAGTTTACATGGTTAGATGTTCTTATGAACAAAAGCCATACAGAAAAGTTTTGATGAAATTGTTTGGAGCAGAAATATTATCATCCCCCAGCGACAGAACAGAGTTTGGAAAAAAAGTATTACAAAAAACACCGGATAATTCTGGTTCTCTAGGAATTGCAATATCAGAAGCCATAGAAGATGCTGTGAAACATGAAGATACAGTATACGCTTTAGGTTCTGTACTCAACGCAGTTTTAATGCATCAGACAATAATCGGGTTAGAAACCAAAGAACAATTTAAAGAGATTGGTTTGAAACCAGACATTATGGTTGGTTGTATAGGCGGTGGATCTAATTTCGGCGGTTTCGTTCTTCCATTTGTAGAAGAAGTAATGAAGAAAAGAGAGATAGAATTTATAGCAGTAGAGCCAACAACCTGTCCATCAATAACAAAAGGAGAATACAAATATGATTATGGGGACACAGCGAAACAGACACCGTTGATTAAAATGTATACGCTTGGATGCGATTTTATACCCCCGTCTATACATGCAGGTGGACTAAGATATCATGGAAAAGCACCGATCATATCATTTTTAGCGAAAAAAGGAATAATAAAAACAAGAACTTACAATCAAAATGAAATTTTTGAAGCAGGAAGAATATTTACAAAAACTGAAGGTATCGTACCAGCACCAGAAACTTGTCATGCCATAAAAGCTACGATAGATGAAGCATTGAGAGCAAAAGAAAACAAAGAAGAAAAAACAATCGCAGTAAATTTCAGTGGTCATGGATTTTTTGATCTAAAGGGATACGAAGATTTCATGGAGGGAAAACTATGATTATTCCTTCTATTTTTGGAAGTGATATTATGAGTGGTTTTCTTTGGAATCATAGAACTGAAACAATTAAAAGAACATGAACAAGTTTCGCCAGAACATTTAGTACGGTTAAAGAGAAGAATAAAAAAAGATGGATTCTTAAAAAACCCAATAATAGTTGATAAGAACACTAAAATAATTTTGGATGGACATCACAGGTATCAAAGTCTTAAAGAATTAGGATGTTCAAAAATCATGGTTTATTTTATAGATTATAATTCACCTGAAATCAGAGTAAGAGCCCGTAGAAAAGGAGAAATAATAACAAAAGAAGATGTTATTAAGGCAGGATTAACAGGGAATAAACTACCACCGAAAACTAGCAGACACATTGTACCCAACAAACAATTAAATTTACGTATACCATTAAAAGATTTAAGATGAAAAAAATTAGTGATTAGTATGGTAAAAGTATCAATCGACCCTTGGGGATCATTTTTAGTAAAAGACTATGATAAACTCATAGGTCAGTATGGTTTAGAACCTTTCACAGACGAATTACTATCCAAGATACCAAAACCGAACAAAATAATGAGAAGAAAGATTGTATTTGCACACACAGATTTCGGGAGAGTCTTAGATGCAATCGCACAGAAAAAAGAATTCTATGCTTTGACCGGGATAATGCCTACTTTAGAAAAGATTCACCTAGGAACAAAATTAGTCATAGAAAACATGAGGTATTTTCAAGAGCATGGTGCCAAGACTTTTGTCCTTGTCGCAGACCTAGAAGCCGCAGCAACTAGAGAAGTTTCTTTAGAAGAAGGTAGACAGAGGGCTTTAGATTTTCATATTCCTGCTTATATAGCATTAGGTTTAGATCCTAAAAAGACTGTATTTTACTTCCAATCAACTAATGAGAAAGTTAAGAATCTTGGGTATATTTTCTCTAAAAAAATTACTCTTAACGAATTCAGAGCCATATACGGCAGTGCTGAGCCGTCTAGGATAATGTCATCTTTGTTACAAGCAGGTGATATTCTATTCCCACAACTAGAACATTCGATGCCAGGTGTTATTCCTGTCGGTCCTGACCAATCACCCCATGTTCTTTTATCTAGGGATATTGTCAATAGAACTAAAAACATTTTCAACTTTGTTCCACCGTCTGGAATTTATCATAAATTTACACCTTCACTGGATGGAGATTTAAAGATGAGTAAATCAAAACCACAATCATGTATAACAATCCCAGATGATATTAACGAAGCTTGTAAAAAAGTTAAAAGAGCTTTATCTGGAGCAAGAAAAACTTTAGAAGATCATAGAAAATATGGTGCTGTGCCAGAGAATGATATGTCCTTCCAGTTGTTGGCTCAGCATTTTATCGAAGATGATAAAGATTTGAAAAAGATTTATGATGAGTACAAGGCTGGAAGAATGATGACTGGGGAAGTTAAAGACATCACATGTGAAAAATTGACTGAATTTATGAAAGATTTTGAGAAGAATTTTGAGAAAGCTAAAAATATCGTATCTAAACTAGAATTCGTTTAAGAAATTTCTCAAGAAATTTAATATAGATAAGGTGTTGATATGAAAAACACGAAACTTCCATTTCTTTCTATTATTATTCCAACGTTGAATGAAGAAAAATATATTGAAGCGACATTAGAATCAATCAGAAATCAAAATTTTAAGGATTTTGAAATAATAGTTTGTGATTGTCATAGTAACGATAAAACAGTAGAAATAGCTAGAAAATATGCAGATAAAATTGTATTTACCAAAACTAGATCAACTGCATCAGCAAGAAACACAGGTGCAAAATGTGCTAGTGGGAAATATTTAATTTTTCTTGATGCAGATACAATTTTACCTCACAATTATTTAGAAAAAACTTATGATATTTTCAAACAAAATAAATATGTTGCATTTTGTGGTGCTTTCAAATTCTCGAATAAATCTTTGAAATATAAAATAACTCAAAATGTTGTTAATTTAATTTTTGTTATCTTTGATTTTTGTAGAAAGACCATTATCCCAGGTTTTAATTTTTGCGTCCCAAAATCAATTTTTGAAAAATTTGGTGGATTTGAAAATGTTTTTGTTGAAGATGTTAATCTTTTTAAAAAACTTCATAAAATAGGTAAAACAAAATATTTTACACAGTTACATGTGACTACTTCTTCGAGAAGATTAGAAAAACTAGGGGTTGTCGGGACAGTAAACTATTACTGCGATATCAGTAGAAAGTGGGGTAATGTAATGGATTTTACAAAAAGATATATTAAAGTTGATTAAAAAATAAATTATTTTCGAGATAAAATCTATGATAAAAAATATTACACTTTTTATTAAAAATTTTGGGTCTATAACAAGATTCCTCCAATATCAACATAACATCTTTTATGCTTTGTTGCCTTTGTTTTATTTTAAGAGTAATTTTATCGATGTTCTAATCATTTATTTCACTTTTCTTTTTTTGTATATGTTTAGTTTCATGATTAATGATTATGCAGATGTAGATACAGACACTATAGCAAGAAAATATTCAATAGCCGCAGGGATTATATCAAGGAATAATATGTTACTACTCTCTTTGATATGCTTAATTATTTCTTATACTATTTCTTTGATTTTTTATTCGATTGAAGCATTTTTGTTTTTATTGTTTGGGACATTTCTTTCTTATTCATATTCTGCCGAACCTTTTAGGTTAAAGAAAAAATCAATATTTGGATTACCTGTAGCTGTTTTTGCAGCAGGTCCTGCTGGGATATTATACACTTGCATTGCATACGGTTTCAATAATTATGTTTGGATAATTATTATGGGAATTATCAGTTTCCTTCATATTGCTCAAACACAGATTTTGGGTGGCATATATGATTTTGAAGCAGATGAAAAAGCTGGAATGTTTAGACGACTAGAACAAATAATTGGAAAGAAAAAATCAATTGTTTTGTTAAGATGGTTGGAAAGAATCTTATTTTTATTCATGTTAGGTGTGTTTATCTATTACAATAAATTGATATCATTTATTTTCTTGTTGATAGTATCGGTTGTTTATTCTCTCAATAAAATGAAATTAAATCCATTGAAAAAAGATAAAGAAAAATTCAATTTATTTTCATTCCAAATATTCGGTATAATAATTTTATTGAGCTTGTTAATTTTTTGTTGGACATAAATTGGAATTATTGGAGATGATTCAGCAATCGTTCTTTTTACAAAATTTTTTAAGTAAGTGATTTAAACAAGTGTTTAATGTACATCATATTACCAAAGAAGATTAAAGGGAATAAAGAAATAATACTCACGTTTGGATAAATGTTATAAAATAATAATAATACCCCTACAGTAGAGATTATACCTAGTATTATTGTCAGTTTCTTTGTATTGAATATACCTAGCATTTGAATTGTATTTTTTATTTTTGTTTTTTTATCAACCCTAAAATCACCCAATTCATGGAATATTTCTGTAATCAATGAAAGGGGTACAATTATAATTAAAAAAGGAATAAAGAATAAATCAAATGATCGAAATGCCAAATAGGTTATGGAAAATTGCAGGACACCCAAACCAATTGCATGGGATATAAGATCTGCAACGGGTATGGATTTTAATCTTACAGGTTTCCATGAATAAAAAAATCCAAGTAAACCTAAAGTTAGACCCAGAGAAAAAACTATGAAACTTACAGTTAAAAGTAAAAATAAACCGGTTAATGATAATGAAATGCAAATTAAGTATCCTTGCTTTTTTGTTAAATCTTTATTAGATATAGGGTTTCTTTTTCTTTTTTCCAAAACATGATAATCATCATCACTATCTTCTACATCATTTATTGCATGTACGTATGCCGTGAGAAAAAAAATAGCTAAAAAAATTATAGCTGTTTTAAGAGACAAAAATTTTTGCGGGGAAATAATAAATATCAAAGGGAATACTAAAAGAAGTTGAGGAAAATAAACATCAATTCTCGTTAATCTTATAAAAATTTTAATATCAAACATAATGACCTTTTTAATATTTCTAAAATTTATCATAAATATTTAATTTATATCAATCAAGAATTGTATTTTTCAAAAATTCAACAGTTTTTCTTATACTATCTTCAATCGTATATTTAGGTTTCCATCCGAGTTTTTTTAATTTTGATATATCCAAGAGAAATTTTGGAACATCACCAGGCCATCCTCTATCTTCTCTGGTGTATCCGAATTTAACTTTAGTTAAACTCATTTCTTCACAAACAATTTTTGCTATCTCATCCACAGTTATCCATTCTTCAGAACCGATATTAAAAATATCAAAATTTTTATTGAAATTTTCAAACAAAAATAAACTGGCATCAATGCAATCTGAGATATGTAGATAAGATTTTTTCTGTTTACCATTACCCAATATAAACAAATTTTTTTTATCTTTTTTAAGTTTGTTTATAAAGTCTGGAACTATGCCATGTTCAGATCTTGGGCCCATAATATTCGCATATCTCAATATCAAGCCTTTTATATCATAAAGTTGTGAAAATGAATGTATGTACATCTCGGCTGTAACTTTTGATGCTCCATAATTACTGATTGGTTTAAGTTCGGCAGTTTCTGGTATTGGAAACTTATTCGATTCACCATAAACAGTAGAGGATGAAGTAAAAACTATTGTTGGTATATCATTCTTTCTCATCGCTTCTAAAACATTTAGAGTTGTTACAGCATTAGATTCAAAATCAAAAATCGGGTCTTTGAATGAATATTCAACAGAATAATTCGCGGCTAGATGAAAAATTATATCAATGTCATTCACGTTTTTTAGAGTGAAATTAATATCTCTTAAGTCGCCTTGTATAATTTTTATTTTATCTTGAAATTTTTTTATATTTTCGAGTTTACCAGTAGAAAAATTATCTATTATTTTAATTTGATTATTATTGGATAAATGTTCAACAAAATGACTACCTATGAAACCTGCCCCACCAGTGATAAGTATTTTTTTATCAATCATTATTATCATACTAATTATAATTAATAATAAAGTTTATTTATTATAAAAAAGATGAGTAAAATGATTTCAGTAGTTATTCCAACTTACAACGAAGAGAGAAATATTGAAAGATGTTTAGAATCATTAAAAAATCAAACCCTCCCTAGATATAAATATGAGATAATTGTAGTTGATGGCAACAGTAAGGATAGAACAGTAGAGTTAGCCAAAAAGTACGCTGATAAAGTTATTCAACAGAAAAGTGAAGGTGTTGGCGGTGCAAGGAATGATGGTGTTAAAATAGCAAAAAGTGAATTAATAGCTACTACTGATGCTGATTGTATATTACCAAACAATTGGGTTGAAAGAATACAAAAAATTTTTGATGATGAAAATATAATAGCCGTTTATGGTTTACTTGAACCAATTGATATGATAAAAAAATTAGAAAATGAGGATAAAGAAAAGAAATTATATTCAGTAAAATTGAAATATAAAATTAGTTTTATTATAAGTAATTTGTTTATGATATTATCGAATTATGTTGGTTATCATCATTTATGCGCTGCAAATTGTGCATTCAATCGTGAAAGTTTCTTAAAAGCTGGGGGTTATAGGCCATTAAAATATCTTGATGATATCGAGATAGATTGGCGTTTAAAAAAACTAGGAAAAATCATTTTGGATAAAAATTTGATAATAGGTTATTCAGTTCGTCGTTTTGAAAAAATTGGTGTTAAAAAAACTTTTTATATGTTCACTAAAAATTTCATAAAATTAATGTTGAGAAAAGAAATAAAAGTAGACTATGATAAACAAAATTATTCTTGAAAATTAACTGATAAAGTGAATAAAACATGATGATTTCAGTAGTTATTCCAACTTACAACGAAGAGAGAAATATTGAAAGATGTTTAGAATCATTAAAAAATCAAACCCTCCCTAGATATAAATATGAGATAATTGTAGTTGATGGCAACAGTAAGGATAGAACAGTAGAGTTAGCCAAAAAGTACGCTGATAAAGTTATTCAACAGAAAAGTGAAGGTGTTGGCGGTGCAAGGAATGATGGTGTTAAAATAGCAAAAAGTGAATTAATAGCTACTACTGATGCTGATACAATTGTCCCAAATTTTTGGTTAAAAAGAATTGTAAATAACTTTACTAAAGGAGGGAATATAGTTGTAGTTTATGGACCTATGGAGCCTATGGAAAAAAAAATAAAATATGAAATCTCTTTGGATTTGATCAATGCGGTTAATTTTCTTCTTTATAAATTTAGAATATTTTACACTACGATAGGAAATAATACCAGTTTTAGAAAAAAAGAATTTATTTCATTGGGTGGATATTCAAATCTTCCTGCTGGAGATGATTATAATCTAGGTATGAAGTTCAGGAGAATTGGAAAAATATATTATGATAGAGGGATTTCAGTAAATACGTCCTTAAGAAGATCTGAAAAATTTGGAATAATTTATCCACTTTACAATTGGTGGGTTAATTTTTTATCAAAAAAACTAGGTTTAAAACCAAACATAGTCTATAATAAACAAGTTTACAACTAATAAAAATTTCCATTATGTTTTTAAAGTTCGTTCAATAAAAAAATACAATGAATGTTTCAGTAATAATTCCAACTTATAACGAAGAGAAAAATATTGAAACTGCTTTACTGGCAGTCAGATCACAGACAAAACCTCCTAAGGAAATCATTATTGTTGATAATTTTAGCAAAGATAAAACGGTAAATATAGCAAAAAAATATGCAAAAGTGATTAAATCAAGGTCAAATATTGCTCTAGCAAGGAATATAGGAGCTTCTAAAACCAGTTCTGAATTATTATTGTTTGTCGATGCCGATACGCTTTTATTACCAGATGCTATAGAAAAACTTTCTAAAGAATTCAACAAAAAAAGTGTTGTTATCGCATCTTTGCCTCTATACCCGTTACAAATGAAGTTTAAACATTATGTTCTCACAAAAATAGGGTGGGAATTCATACCAAGAATTTTTAATAAGTATAAAAAAAGTCTTTTCTGCGGAGCATGTATCATGGTCCGTAAATCTGCATTTGATAAAATAAAAGGTTTTAGAGCTGATTTGAATGCAGGGGATGATATAGATTTTTCTCACAGGATAAATAAAGTTGGTAAAAGTGCTTTTTGTACAAATACGTTCGCTTTAACTAACATGAGAAGGTTTGAAAAAAACGGCACTTATTGGACAATCTATTGGCTTGCTTTTTTCCTTTATTACAAATTGACGGGAAAGGGGTTTAAAAATTATAAAGTAATCCGATAGTTTTTGAATTTTTCAGATGAATCGTATGATAGTAGCCATACTTGGTGGTGGTTTAGCCGGATTGAGCGCCGCATATCATTTGAATAACAGTAATTATTTTATTCTGGAGAAAGAAGGTCAAGCAGGTGGGTTATGCAGAAGTGTTCAAACAAAAGGTTATACTTTTGATTATGCACCGCATATTTTTTACACACAAAATGATTATGTTTTATCGCTTGTTAACAAACTACTTGGGAATAATTTAATTCAGCAAGATAGAAGAGCTTACATTTACTTGAGAGATGTTTACGTAAAATATCCCTTTGAGGCAAATTTAAGTGTTCTATCAGAAGATGTTATATCAGAATGTATAAATGGTGTTTTGAATAGGGAAAAGGAAAAGCCTCAAAATTTTAAAGAATGGACTTATGTTACTTTTGGAAGGGGTATAGCAGAAAACTATTTTATTCCTTACAACGAAAAAACATGGAAATATGATATGTCAAAAATGAGTCTAGATTGGATTTCTGGCAGAGTTCCAGTACCGACTGTAGAAGAGATAAAAAAAGGTGCTTCTGGGAAGCAAGATAAAGAATTCGGTCCTAATGCTCAATTTTTATATCCAAAAATTGGTGGAATAGGTGCAGTAGTGAATAGTTTTTCAAATAAATTACGTTTGTCTTTAAATTCAAGAGTTACTCGAATTAAAAATAAAAAAGATGGGTTAGAGATAGAGTATGAAAAAGATGGTAAGATGAAAAAGATGATGGTAAAGTATGTGGTATCATCTTTACCTTTACCAGAAGTTATAAAAATTTTTGACAACGTTCCAGAAAAAATTGTTAAAGCATCTGAGTCTTTAGTTCATAATTCATTAGTCTGTGTTAACATCGGTATCAAAAGAGCTGGTATTTCGGATAAACATTGGGTCTATTTTCCCGAGAAAAAATTTATTTTCAACCGTATTAGCTTTCCCATGAATTTTTCTAGTTTTACAGTCCCTAAAGGCAGAAGTTCGATACTCGTAGAAGTCACGTGTGAAAAAAATAGAGAGGTAAACATGGAGAGAATAAAGGAACAGGTAATAGAAGGCTTAATCGAAGCTGATATCTTAAAGAAAAATGATGAGATAGAAGTTTGTGATGCTTTTTATTTCAAGTACGCTTACGTGATTTATGATCTGCAATGTAAAAAAAATGTTGAGATGGTTCATAATTTCCTTAAATATAATAATATAATACCGGTAGGTAGGTTTGGAGAATGGGGATATCTAAACATGGATAAAACAATACTATCTGGAAAAAATGCTGTCGATAAATTAAAAGAAAATTATGAAGTTTTAGAGAATAAAGAAAGTACTTAGATAAATTTCATAAGTTTAAAATATACAGGTAATTGTTGCATTGTTGTTTTTATTGACATTGGTCTTGATAACAACAGTAGGCTTGGCTCTAAAAAACATTGGAAAAAACAATCTTTGCATTTCGTTTTCTTAAAATTAAAATCAACATCCTTTAGTTTTATCGGAGATCCTTTAAACATGCAAGGATAAAAGTTTAGGTTCCAGTCTAAGTAAAATATTCTGTAACCACCTAAGCAATAGTATTTGTTCCTTCTTTCCAGAAAATTTAACACTTCTTCCAGGAATGTAATGTTGTTGATTATTTGATATCCTTTTTTCTTAAGGTGAATTATTTCTAGAATTATATTCTTTAATTCATCGTTAGAGAATTCGACACAAGTTCCTCCTAGGGAAAAAGAAGTGTTTTTTACTATCATGGGAGTGCAGAAGCTAACACCAATCCCTAGGCTGTTTATTAGTTCGACTGTTTTTTCTATGTCATTTTTATTGTATTTAGATATTGTAAATAGTGCCTCAACAGGAATGTTTTCATCTTTCAAAAATTTTATAGCATTTTTTACTTTGTTTAAAATGTTTGTATGGTTGGATATTTTCTCAAAAACAAGTTGATCATGATGATGGAACGAAATACCAACGTTGTCAACCTTTGCTTCTGAGAGTTGACGGGCAACTGATTCGTTTATTAATGTTCCATTCGTGACCAAAAAGGTTAAAAAATTTAGTTTCTTTGCGTAATTAATTATAGAAAAAACATCTGGGTTTAAGAGTGGTTCACCACCAGTAATCTGTAAAACTCCAAAATTGTTTTTATACAATTTTAAAAGAGCGTCCTTCGCTTCTTCGAGTTTGACAGTTTTCTTGTCGTTATTTTTCCAGATAGAACACATTTCGCATTTACAGTTGCAAGTATTGTTAATAGCAAATAGGACTGCGTTTTTGTTAAATATGAAGTTGGATATTATTTCCTTTATCATGACAAACCTGTTAGTTTTTACGATTATAAACTTATTTTTGACATTAATGAACATTTTTGAAGTTCTAATCCTAATTTTTTAATATGGGACAAGAAAAACTGCATGATCATGAAAAAAAGATCCTAAAAGTTTTAGAATATAAAGGAACTGCTACTGTACAAGAATTGGAAGCAGAGACTGGATTAGTTAAAGATGCTATAGAAAAAGCTCTTTTATGGGCTAAAGTCAAGGATGTTGTCAAGATAAAAGAAGAAACTTCTGAGTTTGTTGAGTTGACAAAAGAAGGGCTTGAATATTTTAAAGATAGCCTACCTGAAAGGAATTTATTAAACATCGTTAGTAGAGGGGAGAAGAATATAGAAAAATTGAGAAAAATAGTTAAAAATTTTTCGATTGGTTTAGTTTGGGTTAAGAGTAATGACTGGGTTGAGATTAAAGAAGGGTTGCTGAACATAACAGACAAAGGAAAGAATATTCTGAACAAGAAAACAGAAGAAGAAAAAATTATCTCTACTTTAACATCAGGAAGAAAACGTTCGAATGAATTTGATTATAAAATTGTCAACACACTAGAAAAAAGAGGTTTGATAAGGAAAAAAATCGAGAGTAAAAAACATGTTTCTTTAACTGATCTAGGGAAGAAAATATTGCCAGAAATTAAAATAAAAGAAGAAATTGGACAGTTAACGCCAGAAGTCATAGTCTCAAAAAGATGGAAGAATATACCAATCCGGCCTTATGATATCACTCTTCCTGCTGCAGGCATTTATCCTGGCAAGAAGCATTACATGACTCAATTGATTGAGTATATCAGACAAATCTGGCTTGAGATGGGGTTCAAGGAAATGACTGGTCCTATATTAGAAGTTTCTTTCTGGAATTTCGATGCTCTTTACCAGCCTCAGGATCATCCTGCCCGTGATTTAGCCGACACGTTCTACATGAAGACACCTGAAAAGGGAAATTTACCGCAAGAAGAATTAGTAAAGAATGTTCAAGCCACGCATGAGTATGGTTGGACTTGCAATTCTACAGGTTGGCAGTATAGATGGGATCCTGAGTTTGCCAAGAAATGTATTCTAAGAACACATACTACTTCTCTTTCTGCCAGAACTTTGGCTGCTCTAAGGAATGCTGAATTACCGGCTAAGTTCTTCTCTGTCGGCCGATGCTTCAGGAACGAGACTCTAGACTGGAAACATCTGGCTGAGTTCTACCAGACTGACGGGATAGTTGTTGGAGAAGATGTGACGTTCAGACATCTGTTAGGATACTTAACTAGATACTTCACCAAACTGGGCTTTCCAAAGGCGAGGTTCAGGCCTTCTTATTTCCCTTACACTGAGATGTCGGTTGAGATAGAAGTCCTGCATCCCGTCCAGAAGAAATGGTTGGAATTGGGTGGGGCTGGGATGTTCAGGCCAGAAGTAGTCAAGCCTTTACTCGGAAAGGATGTTCCTGTGTTGGCATGGGGTCCTGGGTTTGAAAGGTTGGTTATGGTCAATTATAACATACAGGATATACGTGAAATGTACTGGAATGATTTGAAACAGTTGAGAGAAGCGAAAGTTTGGACAGGATAATATCTTAAAAATAATAATTTACTAAGGTTTTTTCATATCCATATCAATTTTTATCGCTGGTGAAGGGGTTTCTTCATCTAGATTATAACCAATTTCTATTTTTAACTTCTCATGCATGAAATTTCTCGTTCTACTGATGACAGAATTGAAACTTTGTATAATATTTATTATATTTTCATCATAACCGATTAAAGTCCCATGTCCCCCTGAACAAGTTAATTGAAGTAAGTATAAAATAGCTCGTTTTGAATCTGGGTTTAAGCATGCCTGATTTTCATCCCAAGGATATGAATTCAAATTTCTCACTTTAAAATAATCCTGTAATTCTGAACTTAGGATCCTACAAGGTATGGATATAGTTGATTTTTCCCTACAGTCTTCCATAGTTTTTTGTCCTGTTCTAATTGTACCATATCTTAATAAGAATTTTCCCTCCAACTTTTTCGCCAATCTACATACTAAGTCTACAGCATCTACAGTTTTAAGACCCATTCCTTCTACTGATACGTCATAACGTGTAGTTCTAAATAATTTGTCAAGAAGCATATTTTCGTAAAATTCAGGTGAGAGATCTTTCCTTGCTGAAATTATTACATATGGGTTAGGTGATTGAAACATACAATCTAGATGTACAATAAAATTTTTAAATGGTTACTATTGTTAATTTAGTGAAATTATGTACCAATGTTCTAGATTGGTCTAAATTTCAACCCGTAGTTGATGATTCCTTCTTTCCCATCCGTGTAAATCCTTCTGAAGCAAGCCTCTACTTTTCTTCCGATTTGCAGATCCTCTTCCTTCCAGTCGACTATCTGTGATGTCAGCCTAGGTCCATCATCCAGTTCTATTATCGCAACAGGATAAGGTATCTCTTTCTCAAAACCAGTTGGGGCAGATCGAACGATAGAAAAAGTCAATATCTTTCCCGTCTTCCCCAATTTTATTTCCTCTAACTTTCCTTCTTTTCTACAGACAGGACATAAAGATTTAGGTGGGTAGAATTTATTCCCGCAAGTCATACATTTAGTCCCTATGAGTTGATACCTTGTTTTAATCAAACGCCAGAACAATGGAACACTCGATTC
>CAZRNP010000014.1:0-20490 GCA_964601485.1 uncultured archaeon | reverse complement strand
CAAAAACGATAATTTTAAAAACTTTCTCATATATATTAGTAGTTATAGTGTATATAAACACTAACTGATTCCCATGATTGAGAAAAGAAGGGCTGTGCTGATAACTTTCTCAGTAAAAACAGATAGGTTCCACAGTATGACTGAGAGGAACAGGTTCTACAAAGAACTCTATGGCTGGAAACAAACAGTAAAAAAGCAAGAAAGAAAATATGTTTATGAAAGGGATGGTCTTCTAGATGAGATTCCAAACATTAGAGTTGATCAATCGCTCTTCATCATCATGAGAGAACATATGAAAAGAATGCAAGAATTCTTGGATGATTGGGAGGATAAAATAAAATGGGATATGTTCGATGTCTTATTAAATGAAAAACAACAAAAATTATTAAAAAGGTGGGTTGATGAGTGAGAAAAAGAATGATGTTGAATTGAAAGTTGGGGAATTAACTCAAAGAGAGGAATTTGGTAGAGGCATTGTTAGAATAGATTCTAAAAGTATGCAAAACATGGGTATCAAGGAAGGGGACATCATTGAAATAGAAGGCAGTAGAAAAACATCAGCAATTGCAATAAGGTCTTATCCAGCTGACGCAGGACTTAATGTCATGAGAATGGATGGTCTTGTCAGGAGAAATGCTGGTGCTGGTGTCGGTGAAAACATCAGAATTAGAAAGGCTGAAGTTAAAGAAGCAAAGAAAGTTACTCTTGCTCCCGCCCAAGAAGGAGTTGTGATACAAGTTAGTCCTAATCTCATCAAACAGAATATTTACTATCGTCCTCTTACTAAAGGTGATATAATAGTTCCTTCACCCGTGGTAAAAGAAAAGGATAACATGGGTATGCCTAGTATATTTCAAGAATGGGGAATTGATATAGAAGATTTCTTTTCTTTTACTCCAACAGGTGAGACTAGGTTTGTCGTTACGAATACAGATCCTGCTGGTATTGTAAGAATATCAGACATGACTGAAGTGGAAATTTTACAAAGACTACCGAAAGGTTTCGAACTCGAACAAAGAGCGATACCATCTGTAACTTACGAGGATATAGGTGGTATACACGACTCAATCCAAAAAGTTAGAGAAATGATCGAGTTACCTTTAAGGCATCCTGAATTGTTCACAAGGTTAGGTATTGAGCCGCCAAAAGGAGTTCTATTACACGGACCGCCTGGGTGCGGAAAGACTTTACTGGCTAAGGCTGTAGCGAATGAATCTGGTGCTAATTTCTATTCAATAGCTGGACCTGAAATCATGAGCATGTGGTACGGTAAGAGTGAGGAAAACTTGAGAAAGATTTTCGAAGAAGCAGAGAAGAATTCCCCAAGTATAATATTCTTAGATGAAATTGATTCTATCGCACCGAAGAGAGAGGAAGTTCACGGAGAAGTTGAGAGACGTGTCGTATCACAATTGTTGACATTGATGGATGGTCTAAAAGCAAGAGGTAAAGTGATAGTAATTGCAGCCACTAACGTACCTAATATAATAGACCCAGCATTGAGAAGACCTGGAAGGTTCGATAGAGAGATAGAGATAGGGATACCAGACATGAAAGGAAGAGAGGAAATACTAGAAATCCATACCAGACATATGCCTTTTGAAAAGAGTGTCAATTTAAAAAAGATAGCAGAAACTACTTACGGTTATACAGGTGCTGACATCACTGCATTGACTAAAGAAGCAGCTATGCATGCATTGAGAAGGTTGCTTCCAAGAATAAAATGGAAAGAAGAAGAAAAATTACCTAAAGAATTCTTGGAAAAACTAATGGTAACGAAGGATGATTTTGATTATGCTCTGAGAATAGTCGAACCCTCAGCTATGAGAGAAGTGTTGATAGAAATACCAAACGTACACTGGACTGACGTTGGTGGATTAGAAGATGTAAAACAACAATTAAAAGAATCTGTTGAATGGCCTATGACTATGTCAGATAATTTCAAGAGATTGGGAATAACACCACCGAAAGGAATATTGCTGTATGGACCGCCTGGATGTGGAAAAACTATGTTGGCTAAGGCTGTGGCGAATGAATCTGGTGCTAATTTCATATCAGTAAAAGGACCTGAATTGTTTTCAAAATGGGTTGGTGAAAGCGAGAAAAGAGTGAGAGAATTGTTCAGAAGAGCTAAACAAGTCGCACCTACTATAATATTCTTCGATGAAATAGATGCGATGGTCCCAAGAAGAGGCATGGGTTACGGTGAACAAGTAACAGAAAAGATTGTATCACAGATGTTAACAGAACTTTCTGGATTGGAAGAATTACATGACATAGTTGTTCTAGCAGCGACGAACAGGCCTGACATGTTAGACCCTGCTTTGTTGAGACCTGGAAGGTTCGACAGACAGATATTAGTTCCATCTCCAGATGAGAAGACAAGGATGAAAATCTTAGAGTTGAAGACTAAAGAAATGCCGTTGAAAGGAGTGAATTTAAAGACTTTAGTCAATAAAACTGAAGGTTTCTCTGGTGCTGACTTAGATGCTTTATGTAGAGAAGCTGGGATGTATGCATTGAGAGAAAATAAAAATGCAAAGGAAGTGACGATGAAACACTTTGATAATGCCTTGAACGATGTTAAACCAAGCTTAAGCAAGCCCGTATTAGATTTTTACAGTCAATTCGATGAAAGGTCAAAAAAGAAAATGTTGAAAGAGGCGAAAGCAGAAGAAAAAGAACTTAGTTATGTGGGTTAGAAAAGTATTTAATTGTATTTTTGAATAAAATTTTTAATGGAATTAGGGGGTATGTAAGAAATCTAATTCTTAAACGCTCTACTCAGTTTTTTCTGAGTAGGTTACTAAGGAGGTTAAAATATGGAAAGAAGATTCTCAAGACCAAGATTCGGCGAAAGAAGTTTCGAAGATAATTTTGAAAAACCAGTGAAACCAGACGAAACTTACGACGTTGAAATCAAAGAAGTAGGAACAAGAGGTGACGGGATAGCCAGAGTTAAAAATTTCGTGGTTTTCGTCCCGAACACAAAAAAAGGAGAGAAGTGTAAAATAAAGATAAACCAAGTGAGTAGAAGGTTTGCAACTGCTGAAAAGGTTGGTGAAGCAGGAGAAATAAAAGAAGATGAAGAGGAATCGAAAGAATTATCTGAAGAGGTTGATAAAGAACTTGAAGAAAAAGTTGAAGATGAACCTGAAGAAGAATTAGAGGGGGAAGCTATTGAAGATTAATGAACTCCGACTTGGGATGAACAACATCAACCTGACCGCTAAAGTCATAGGCGTTTCTGAGCCTAGGGAAGTCATGACTAGAATGGGCTACAGGACTAAAGTCGCGACCGCCACTGTAGAAGATGATACAGGAAAGATAGATTTGACTTTGTGGGGAAAACAGGTTGATGAAATAATCGAAGGGAATACAGTTGAAATAACGAGTGGGTATATCACAGAATTTAGAGGGAGTATGCAACTCAACGTTCCTCGAAAAGGAGAGGTTAAAATAGTTAGTTAATTTTTCTTTTTTTTATTTTTCGTTTTATCCCTATCAAAGAAAACCATTTTTGAAAGATTATTTATTATAAAATCAAATAATTAATTAGTGATAGGGTTGGTAATGGTTAAAAGTAAAGACATCATTCCTTTTTTTGTAATAATCCTGTGCATATTTTTGATATCTATGTTCTTGTTCGCAGATTTGTCGCATAAAATATCAAGATCATTCATGAATTTAGGTATCATTTCGACAGCATCAACTAACAAATTATCGACGACCCAAACGTCGCCAATGTCTTGCCCACCTTGGAACTATAAAAAACAGATAAGCATGAACAACCCTAGCTCAACTTTGACTGATTATCAAGTTAGCGTTACTCTAGACACAGCTTCTCTAATTTCTGCCGGAAAAATGCGTTCAGATTGTGGAGATATAAGATTCACAGATTCTGATGGAACAACACCATTGAACTATTGGCTGGAATCTGGATGTAATTCTATTAATACTAAGCTATGGGTAAAAGTCCCTTCCATCTCTGCTGGCTCAAAAATTATTTACATATACTATGGAAACCCTTCTGCTAGTTCAGAAAGTAATGGAATAGCTACTTTTGATTTCTTTGATGATTTTAACAACCTTGACAATTGGGATTTAGGATCAAGAATTGGTGTAAACCCTACAACATCTAATGGCTGGATAATATTAACTCCTGGATATGAATGGGATGGAGACTATATCAGATCTAAAAATTCATTCTCTTTTCCAAACATT
Source organism: uncultured archaeon (assembly GCA_964601485.1). GTDB lineage: Archaea > Aenigmatarchaeota > Aenigmatarchaeia > CG10238-14 > CG10238-14 > JASEGC01. The sequence goes on along the minus strand of CAZRNP010000014.1, from coordinate 16,266 downwards.
ATGCTTGAAACTCGCTACTCCCTTGACGGTCATCCAACATATTGCAATCCTTGTGTTGACAACTTTCAAACATATTTTATCAAGCCTGGCTACACTTACCCGAGAGATGCAGCTAATTACAACACCATAACGGGTATTGCACCAGCACCAGTATTTAGCCATGCATTTTCGCCAGATCCGCACGATAACTCCAATTCAGGCACAAGCGCTGGGTCAGCAGACACTGGAAACAACATACCTAGTTATCCATTTGATTATCCAACAAGCTACTGGGGAGTTACTCTAGCCAAATTCCCAGCAACAATTTACAGAATAACCTACGGTATAACAAGTACGAATGTCTATGCCAAAGCAGTAAAAGAATCAGATGGTTCAATAATGTACGACAAAAATGCTAATGTCAATGCAGTTCACCTAAATAACTTCGGTACAACAACTAAGATTGAACTTATTCATTGGGGGTATGCCTGTAAGGCAGGTCGTATAGATTTCGTCTTTATAAGAAAATTTGTTAGCCCAGAACCAACAACTTCAATAGGAGCAGAAGAACTCTGCACATCTATCACAACTACTGCATCTGCAACTACGACAAATACGATCACTACAACCACTACAACAAGTTCTATGACAACAACCGTTATTACAACAGCTTCAACCACTACTACAACGATAAACACAGAACCACCTAACATAGGGCCTTTGTCGTTTAACCCAAAGAGAATCGTAACATTGAATCAAATCATAAACATATCATCCAACATCACAGATAAATTTGGTAGTGTTTTTGTATGGATGAATGTAACAAAACCCAATGGAAATTATTATTATCTTAGACCAGTTTCCCTCCCAGGAAACATCTATAGGTTTGATATAACTGAAACTGATGTGATAGGTGATTATGATTTCTCTATCGCAGCTGTTAATGTAAACAACAACTTGACAGTAAAGAACGATAGGTTCTACGCAGGCAACCTTTATAAATTCAAGTTGTATTTTAAGGATGGTGATAATGAGAGGGTTAGTGTAAAATACAACTTGGCTATTCATCCTGAGGGGGATAACATACTATCGGGCGAAGATCGTGTCGTTGATAGGAATATAATAGAGCGTGAATACAACCTTATCCTTGAAAAAAACTATGTTCTCCTTGATTTGTTGTTGAACATCTCTAAAGATACTTCTATTAATGTGGTTATAGATGAGTTGAGTCAAACCGTCTTAGATGGGATTTCTATACCTAATTCTTATAAAAAATTGGGTTATGGGATAAATGTTTCAACCGATTTCATGGAAGGTTTGGTGAAATTGTATTATTCTGACCTTGACATAAATGAAGATAACATCATAACCTACAAGTGTAACAGATGGAATATAGAAGATAGGGTATGCGATGGCTCTTGGAAAGAAGTCACGTATAATATAGACAAGGATAAAGGTTTTGTTGAAATCCCAGTTTATAGTTTTTCTGCTTTTGTTTTAGCTGAATATTCCCCTCCGCCAAGGACTACTAGATTAACCACAACGACAACGATAACTACTGTCACGACTACAACGACTACTGTAATGACAACAACGACTACTACTGTCACGACGAAGGCAAAAAAAACAACGACCACGACAGTGCCAGAGGTAGAATTATCGTCAACACAGAACTGGTATATAATTGTATTGTTTATAGTTTTAGTTGTTGTTGTCTTTTATTTTGCATGGTTTAGAAAATATATGGTGTTTGAAGGGTTGAAGAAAAAATGGGGTCGAAGGTATCAGAGATATTTTTTATTAGTAATAAAACTTTGAACCTTTGTTTGAGTTGAAAATTTTCTAAATAGTTTACTGACTTTTAGCGCTGAGTCGATTGGGATTATTATTCTTTTGCTGACCGATCTCAAAGCTTCATCCAAAGAATTAAATTTCTCAGGTTTATTCTCGAATGCCGCTCTCACAGTTTCTCTGAACTGCCAAATACCTAAAGGTACAAAGTAAGCCGGTAATACTTCTCTGATGATTAAGATGGATGCCTGTCTCTTTATCCTTTCAAGGTATTCGAGTACAGATAATCTTCCTGCATAGAAGGCTCCAGCTGTGGCTAAGGCATAGTCCTTCCTTCCCCAGTAAGGTTCGTAGTCTGAGTATATTACTGGTTGTTGACCATGAGGATTCCAGACGCTCTTGGGATGTTTTACTTCGATTAAATCATATTCATATGCTCCTGGTATGAGGATAATTTCATAATGATTCCCGATATATTCGTTGTGGAACACTTGAAACTCTGGTAGTTCTGGATAGGTTTTTACTTTCTTCCTCAATTCCTTTCCGATGATATCATCCACTCCTGTTATAGACCATCTTGTTGGTACTAACCTTCTTTGGAATGGTAATCCAAGCAGACCGACTGAAAATATTTTTTCTATTTTTGAGACTGGTATCGAATGGGAGTAAAGCAACATAGTGGCTTCAATCGCTTTCATGTCTGTGTCAGAAATGACTTCATCGACTTTTCTAGGAATATTAACGTTCTCTGTTATTTTTGCTTCTTTTATCACAGCAGGGTTGCCTACCGGTGGCATATAATTATTAACGCTAAATTTAAATTTTGGTTTAGACTTCAACCATACTTCAATATCTGTCGCTTCTTTTGCCATCGCTAACTCTTGCATGGTTTCTAGAAGGTTTCCTTTTGGTCTTTTAACATTATAGATTGTTCTTGAGTTGATCATTTCTGACCGATAATCTAGGATTTGTCTTATCGTCGATTGTTCTTGATACCAGATTTCTGGAGAGTCTAATTTTTCTGCATCATCTATTTCAACAGGTGGTGATAGTATCCCAACGTTAACGCGGGGGTAGTTGTGTTGACCAACGAACACAGAAGGAGGAGTAGTTCCAAAGAAAGAATCTTTCACGTTTTCTATCGTAAATTTCCAAAAATTTAATCTTTGAACTATCGGGCAGAATTTTTTACCGCAGAGTAATCTCCCACCCTTGCAGATTTCACAGATTGGGATTATCATCGTTTAAGAATTGTTCTAGAAATTTAAAGAATTATTCTTTCTTCAAATCAGGAATTAATATCGTTTTCCCACATTTAGAACAATCGAACTTTGGCCTTTTGAACTTCTTCTTTCCCTTTTCCATTTCTATCGTTTTTATCTCGTAGAAACCACAGAATGGACAATTGTACTCGACTTGAGCAGGCTGATCCAATTGTTTACCGATTACAATGTTCTCTCTTCTAGTAAAGAACTCAAAATCTTTAGATGGCAACAAACCTTTATCCAACCACTCTTTAACGAGTTTACTGTCCATCAGACCATCTTCTTCTCTTTTCTCTTAGGTCTTAGAATCCTGGAACCACATTTTCTGCATTTAACTTTCCCTTCCCTTATCTTAGAGTAATCAGTCCTTATCTTACTCTTACATTTTCTGCAAACGAACACTCTATTATATAAACGGTTCATCGCTTCTGGGAAAGTTTTCTTAACCATTCAAACCCTCTTAAACTAATAGATGTTTTTATATTAAAAATTTAAGCATTACACTCTTTTTTAGATTTTATAAGGTTTTCTATTTCATTCCTTAGGTTTTCTAGCCTTAAGACGACTGGGCTGTTTTGACCAAATATTCCCCTGAATCTTCCTAAAGTCGGTTCGATTGAACCATAGTCTATGTCCTTTCTTTCTGCTATCTGTTCCCCATTTACAGTCTTGAAAACAATCTCACTCTCTAAAAACTTATCAGCATAGGCAAGAATCTTTTCTTCTAATGTCCCTGGGATGTAATCTTTAACGGGTAAACCTAGTTTTGATGCTTCTTCTGCCGTTATACCTGCTCCGGTATGGTGTTCGACTAACCTTATTAAAGGTTCGGAAAATCCTAATTTTCTCAGTATCTTTCCACTCTCTACAGCATGTCCGATTCCGTGAGTAACACTCCTGCCGATATCATGGAGATAACCACCCATTTCCAGTAGTTCCAAATCGACTTTAAACCCCTTTTCTTTCAGGATTTTTCCTATTTCTAGAGCTTTTTTAGTGACTTTTTCTACATGACTTATTACATGGGACTGATTGATCAGTTTTAACCTCATCAACTTTCTTGCTTGTTCAGTTTTAAACGACATCTTATCGTTTGAAAGTTAGAACGTAAATGATTTAAGCCTTTTGTTACACATACAAGAGATTATGCGGAACATAAAACAAGAAATCAGGATTGTCGGTTTTGATGATGGTCCTTTCGTCCCTCGCTCTAAAGGCAAAGTTCCAGTGATAGGGGTTATTTACAGGGGTGGGAATTTTTTGGACGGTATATTAAAAACTGATGTTTCGATAGATGGTATGGATGCCACTGATATCTTGATAAAAACTGTCAATGAATCCAGGCACAAAAAACAGTTGAGGGTGATAATGTTAAAAGGTATAACTATTGGTGGTTTTAACACGGTTAACATACGTCAAGTTCATGAAAAGACTGGCTTGCCGGTTATCGTAATAAACAGAAAGATGCCTGATTTAAACGATATAAAAAATGCACTCAAAAACTTTGATGACTCTAAGGATAGATGGGCATGCATAGTAGATGCAGGAAAGATTTATAAGATGAAAATCGAAAAGAATAAGAATATTTACTTTCAATTTAAAGGTTTAAAAAAAGAAGAAGTGGAAAGGATAATAAAACTGAGTTGCACGAGAAGCTTTATCCCAGAGCCGTTAAGAGTTGCTCATTTGATCGCTTCCGCGTTGATAAAAGGTGAGAGTGGGGGAAGAGCTTGAAAAAAAATAATGAATATGTTGAAACTGTTGTTTACATAATCTTGGGAATCGTCGCAGCATACCTTTTAAATTTTGGGTTAGGTTTGTTGTTGGGCACAAAATTACCTGTAGTTGCTGTTGTCTCAGAATCGATGACTCATGATTCTTCTACACCGGTTAAACACTATCAATACTTACAAGATCATTTCAATTATTCTAAAGAACAAGTAGATGCTTGGCCGATAAAAAATGGTTTTTTGAAAGGAGATGCATTGGTTGTTATTGGTGTTCCTGAAAAAGATTTGAAAATCGGTGATGTCATAGTTTTTGACATAAGTGGCCAGACTACTCCAATAGTCCACAGGGCTGTAAAGTTTGAAAATGGTCAAATCATAACGAAGGGTGATCACAACCCGACTACCGACCCATGGAACCCTATAAAAATATACGGAAAGGCTATACTGGTTATACCTTTCTTGGGTTGGCCTAAGCTACTCTTAACACAACTGACAGGTGGTATGAGATGAAATTCTGCGAAAAATGTGGAAATTTGATGATACCAGATAAAATAAAGGGGAAAATGAAGTATACATGCCGAAAATGTGGGTATGTATCTCGTAAAGAAACAGCTACTTCTGTTGCTGTAATCGAAGAAAAAATATCTGAAGAGAAAAAAGTAATTGTTATGACTGAAGAGGAGACGTTCAAACAGTATCCTAAAACGAGAATAATGTGTCCTGAGTGCGATAATAACGAAGCTTACTGGTACATGCAACAGACTCGAGCTGCTGACGAACCGCCGACAAGGTTTTACTCTTGCACTAAATGCGGTCATAAATGGCGTGAATATTAATTTTTTCTATTTTATGAAAGAAACTCTTATCACCCGTATGTGAATCTCAAATCTATATTTCTTCTTCACAAATTGAATATACCTCCAATGAGTAATTACATATTCTGAGTGACCCTTGAATTTAAAAAATGGAGGTAATAGAATGAAAAAACAATACTTGATAACTACTGTTTTAGTCGCAACATTGATCCTTGGAATAATGGCAGTAAATGCTTTTGATGATACAGCGACAAAGATAAACAACATCACACCAAAAGTTGCAGAAAAATTGAAAGAAACAGTACCAAAAACATTTGAAGAAACGGATGCACTTATAATGCCTATAAGAAACAGGTTCCTGATGTGGACAAACAATGGTAAACACATCATGTGGGGTTTCTATGGGAACGGTTATTTCAGTGGAACGGATGATCTAGGCAAGAGAACATGGGGAATCTATGGAAAAGGGATTTTCGCCGGTTTCTATGATGGACAATTCTTCTATGGAATGTACAGAAATGGTCAGTGGAAAGCAATTTACTTGTTCAACGAAAAAATAACGAATGGTAGATACGTAACATTTCCAGCAGCTCCTGTGACAATAGCCGTACCAGAATGAAAATTTAAATGGGAACCTTTGGTTCCCTAAATTTCTTTTTATTTGGATTATCCGTTATCTTTTATGAATTGTTTAAGTTGATCGACGGTTTTTTCTCCACAAATAGCTTTATTGTTCTTCATACTCATGAATGTAGGGACGACAATACCTTCATGTTGCAAGTTGCAATCTTTCATCACATTATCCATGTGTCTTAAGTACTCTGCTCTATTTGTATCATTGTGCCATACTTCTAACTTCTCAAAAAAGATTCCAGTATCATTCTCGACTTGTTCAACTATCGGAACCATATTCTTACAGTGTGGACATTCTTCTCCATAAAACTCTACGAATGTCGCTGTTATTACACATACATTTTTATCGGTAATGTTTCCTTGCGGGTTAAAAATACAGGTTGAACCGGGAGCACAACTACCAAAGACAACTAAGTTATACAAAGAATAAACTGTGTAGAACATGCTAGCGAAGAAAACTATGGTGAAAATCCAAGAGATGATTTTAAAGTTTTTGTAAAAGAACTTTGCCAGTTTTGGTACTCTCATTAGTTTTGATGTTACTTTTGACTTGATTTTTTCTTCTAATTTTACATCGCATGGCTTGAACTGAATCATCTTAAAAACGCACTGGAATGCCTCTTTTGCAACCTTTCTCCATCTTACACTGAATACTCCAAGTATAGAGAATACGACCATTGCGACTATGCAGATGACCATTTTTTTCACCTTAGCTTAGAAATCTCTTTCAGGTTATCTATAAAAACCTTTGCTTCTTCCTTAGTGTTGTAAATATATAGGGATACTCTGGCAGATCCATCGATCCCGTGTGCGTTGAACCATGAATGGACACAATGCTGGCCTGAACGTATCATTATGTTTGCACGTTCGTCCAGCATCAACGCGATGTCATGATATTTTATTCCTTCGATGTTGAACGATATTATTCCCCCTCTCAACTCTGGAGAAGAATGACCGATTATACTCGATCCATCTGTATTTTCTATTTCTTTAGTTATGATTTTGTTAAGTTCTGTCTCGTGTTTTTGAATGTTCTCTTTTCCGATTTTATCCAGATACTTAGCTGCTGCTGCCAAACCCGCCATTCCCGCATAATTCTGCAGGCCAGCCTCAAACTTCTCTGGGGGTTTTAAGAAAACACAAGAATCATAAGTTGATTTCTGGACAGTGTCACCACCGACTATGAATGGGTTCAATTCTTCTAATAGGTGTTGCTTCCCGTAAAGAGCACCAGTTCCAGAAGGACCGAGCATCTTATGGCCTGAGAAAGCGAAGAAATCTACGTCAAGTTTTTTGACGTTAACCGGTTTATGTGGTGCAGATTGAGCACCATCGAGTATGACTAAAGCATCATTATCATGAGATATTTTTATTATTTCTTCGGCTGGTGTAGTGTAACCATCAAGGTTTGAGCTATGGACAAAGGATACTAATTTTGCATCTTTTACGATTTTTTCAAACGCGTTTATGTCAAAAGTCATGTCTTTTTTTGAATAGACAATCTTGTGTTTTATCCCAATAGTTTTTGCTAATATTTGCCAAGGTATCAGGTTGGAATTGTGTTCTCTGTCTGTTGTCAAGACTACATCATCTTTTTTCAGACCAAGAGAATGTGCGAGTAAGTTTATACCTTCAGTCGTGTTTCTTGTAAAGATGATCTCTTCGGGTTTTTTCGCCCCTATGAATTTTGCAATTGTTTCTCTTGATTCTTTAACTTTATCTGTTACCTTATTCCCAAACTTATGTATGCTTCTGCCAGCACATGCAGGATAATTCTCATAATACTCGTTCATTGCTTCTACTACTTGTATCGGTTTAAGGGTAACACAAGAGCTATCAAAATAAATAATCGGTTTACCATTTATTTTTTTCTGTAAGACAGGAAAATCTTCTCTTATCTTTTCTAAGTTCATATTATATCCAGAGCCTCTATAATTTTTAAGGTTTTAATATTTTCCTCTTTTTTAGGGCATTAGTTCTAATGTTAATATTTTGATTCATTCTTTTAAGATTATTAATATTTAAACCACATAAGATATTTTCATGCCTTACAAAGATCATTACGTTAAAAGAAAAATTGAAGAGATAAACCCTGAGACAGACTCAAAAATTAAGATAATGGGCTTTGTCGTGGACAAAAAAGATGATACTTTAATCCTGGATGACGGTAGCAAAAAAGCGAAAGTGTTCGTTGATAATATTGCAATCGTAGAAAAAATGAACATTAACCAGTTGATAAGAGTTTTCGGCTCCACTTTACCAACAGATGAGGGGTTTGAGATAAAGGCTGATGCTGTTCAAGACTTATCTAACTTGAATATAAATCTATATAAAAAAGTAGAAGAATTGTATAATAAAATGGGGGTGTGATTAGTGTTCAAAGCTACTTTATCAGATAGCAATCTGTTCAAGGATTCTATATCCACGATCGGTGAACTCATAGACGAAGGTATTTTCAAAATCGATAAGAACGGGTTAAGTTTAATAGCTGCGGATAGGGCAATGGTCGCTGTTATTGATTTAAAGTTGCCGGCTACTATATTCGAAAAGTTTGAAGTTGATAAAGACCAGAGCATAGCAATCAACATGACTAACCTTGTATCAGTGTTGAAGAGGGTTGCACCGAATGAAAAACTGGAGTTGGAGTTGAAAGATAATAAATTGGAAATATTGATGAAGAATTCTTCAACCCGTAAATTCACTGTCCCTCTTTTGGACATCAGTCAAGAAGAGATACCGCCTGTCAGTCAACTAGAGTTCAATGCTAAGGCGAGGGTTAAAGCTGATATATTGAAGAATGGTATAGACGATGCTGATATCGTGAGTGATTCTATAGTTTTTGAAGCGACAAAAGATAAGTTTAACATGAGTGCTTCTGGGGATATAAGTTCTGCTGAGTTGACGCTCGAGAAGGGGAACGATGCTTTACTAGATTTGAACGTCACTGGGGTTGTTAAAGCGAGATATCCTTTGGATTACCTGAAGAAAATGATTAAAGCATCAAAGCTTGCAGATGATATTAGCATAAGATGGTCTAAGGATTATCCCATGAGGATGGATTTCAGTTCTGTCGATAAAGTCAGTTTAGGATTTGTCCTGGCGCCTAGAGTATCGGAAGAATAATATAACCTAAAATAAATTATATACTAATGGCAGGAATACTGAGACATATTGTTATTGCATTCATTTCATCATTCTTACTATTTTTCCTTTTAAAAGGCGATGTTCAATTGTTTCAACTTGTTCTATTTTTCATTGGTAACATTATACCAGACCTCGTGTTTGTGCCTCTTTTTTTATTAAAATACAAAACTATTGATGCAGAAAAGATAATAAAGAAAAAAGAATGGAAATTTGTATGTCGTTGGGATGAAATTATAATGTTTGTAGTTGCCCTAAGTTTTACATTCTTATTCTTTTCATATGAGACTTTAATGTTTTTGTTTGGTGTAATAACACATATTATTATAGATTTGTTTGTTCTTGAAGAGAATGTCTGGTGGTAACTAATTTAAATTTTAAAAATACTATTTGAACTTATGAATTTTGAGATTAGTACCCATTTAATAATAAAGAATAGAGAAGCTCTAGAAAGAAAAATCAGTAAACTCGTAGGTAATAATGCACATGTGATAAAAGTTACAGCGAGTATTTGTCCTGAATGTATATCAGAAGGGAAAACTATCAAGGAATCGAAGTTGGCAGCCATAATCTACGAAGAAGATAAAAAAGTTTGGATTATAAAAGAATGTCCTGAACACGGCATAGTGAAAGACCTTTACTGGGGAGACTATGAGATGTATCAAAAAGCGAAGAAATTCGCTGATCCTGGAATAGAAATACTGAATCCTGATATCAAAAAAACAGAAGAAGAAGTATCGTGTCCAGATGATTGTGGGCTTTGTGTAAAACATAAAAGCCATACCAACTTGGGCAACATAGTCTTGACTAATAGATGTAACTTGAGTTGTTGGTATTGTTTCTTCTATGCTAAAAAAGGTGAATCTATATACGAACCTTCGTTAACCCATATAAGAGAAATGTTAAGAAGAATGAAGAATGAGAGGCCTATCGGCGCGAATGCCATTCAATTCACCGGTGGTGAACCGACTCTAAGAGATGACATCGTTGAGATAACAAAAATCGCAAAAGAGGAAGGATATGATCATGTTCAATTCAACACTAACGGTATAGAGTTCGCCAGAAATCCTAAATTAGTCAAAGATTTGAAAGAAGCTGGTGTTGGTGTAGTTTACATGAGTTTTGACGGTGTAACTCCTGAGACAAACCCAAAAAATTATTGGGAAATTCCAGATGCGTTGGAAAATTGTAGAAAAGTTGGTTTAGCCGTTGTTCTAGTCCCGACTTTGATTAAAGGTGTTAACGATCATGAAGTCGGCGATATGATAAGATTTGCTGCAGGAAACATAGACATTGTAAGAAGTTTAAACATTCAACCCGTTTCTTTGGTTGGGATGATGCCGCGTAAAAAAAGAGATGAACAAAGAATAACAATACCAGATGTCTGTAAAAAAATAGAAGAACAGACCGATGGCCAGATTACAAGAGATGATTTCTTCACCATACCTACCGCTTCATTGATAACTAATTTTATGGAAGTTATGACAGGGAAGCCAAAGTATAAGCTGTCTTCTCATTTTGCTTGCGGTGTTGCAACTTATGTTTTCAAGGAAGGCGATGATTTAATCCCTCTAACAAGGTTTGTTGATGTTTATGGATTATTAGAATATTTGAAAGGGTTGACTGAAAATGTTCAAAGGAGTAGAGTAAAGAAATTCGGCAAGGCGATTTCAGGAGTTAAACTACTCCTTAACTTAAAGAAATTCATAGACGAAGATAAAAAGCCGAAAGGGTTGGACATCGGTAAGATAATCACCTCTGCTATAACTGGTGGAAGTTATGATTCTTTAGTAGAATTCCACAGAAAATCTTTGTTCATAGGAATGATGCATTTCATGGACCTTTACAACTATGACATCGACAGGGTTCAGAAATGTTGTGTACATTATGCCACTCCAGACGGTAGAGTAATTCCTTTCTGTGCATTCAACGTTATACCGCAGGTTTTCAGGGACAAGACCCAGAAGGAGTTTAGCATTTCTTCAGAAGAATGGGAGAAGAAAAATAATAAAAAACTCAGTAATGATAAATACATAAGAAAAATAGACGCAGAGAAAAAGAAAGAAATAGACGCATTTTACAACAAGTTCAGACAAAATATAACAAAATAAAAAGATAATTGTGATGAAGACTATAAATTGCAAATATTATTTCTCAAAATATATTCATTTTTATCCAAAATCTTAATATATCACCTCGACAATTATTATACCCACATATTGTATTTAGCAAAAATGTGGACACAATATATTGTATGGTGATCGAATGAAATGTCCTTTTTGTAATTCTAAAGCAACAAAAGTTGTAGATAAGAGAGCTTCTGATGATTTGGGGAGCAACAGACGTAGGAGAGAATGTTTAAAATGTGGTAAACGCTTCACGACTTATGAACGAATAGAAAAGAGTGGATTAACCGTCATTAAAAAAGATGGTAGAAGGGAAAGTTTTGACAGAAACAAAATAAAAATCGGTATCATGAAAGCATGCGATAAAAGACCTGTCAACCTTGATATGATTGAAAAGATTGTTGATGATGTAGAAACCGATATAAGAGAACATTATCCTGAAGAAATCAATTCTGTCAAGATAGGGGATATAATCATAGATAAACTCAAGAATGTCGATCAAGTTGCTTATGTCAGGTTTGCTGCTTATTACAGGCCTTTTGGTGATGTAAAATCTTTTGAGAATGAATTGAAAAAATTACAAACTTTGAGTTTGAGTAAAAAGAAAGGACACATAACAAAAGTCAAGACAAGGGGTGGGGAAATAGTTCCTTTCGATCAGAATAAAATTACAGACGCCATATGGAAGGCTGCACAAGCTGTTGGTGGAACGGATAAAGAATTAGCTAAACAGTTATCAGATAATGTGATTGCTGCCCTAGAAGAGAATTTCACTCACAAGATTCCTAGTGTAGAAGAGATTCAAGATGTAGTTGAAAAAGTACTCATCGAAAATGGCCATGCAAAAACTGCTAAGGCATACATCGTGTACAGAGAAGAACATAAAAAAATCAGGGACATGCAGAAGTTGCTGTTGAGTGTTGAGGATGTGGTTGATGGCTACACAAAGATGTCTGACTGGAGGGTAAAAGAGAATGCAAACATGGGTTTCTCGTTCTCAGGGTTGACATGGCACGTGGCAGGGACTGTCATGGCACATTACGGTCTAAATTATATCTATCCTAAAGAAATCGCCCAAGCTCATATAGAAGGTGATTTTCATCTTCATGACTTGTATGCGAGTATAGCAGGATATTGTGCGGGCTGGAGTCTTAGACAACTCATCACAGAAGGTTATAATGGTGTGCCTGGCAGAGTTGAATCAAAACCGCCCAAACATTTGAGGGCTTTGCTCGGACAGATGATGAATTTTCTGGGGACTTTACAGCATGAATGGGCCGGTGCACAAGCATTCAGTTCATTCGATACTTATCTCGCTCCTTTTGTCAGGCAGGATAATTTGTCTTACGAAGAGTTGAAACAGAACATTCAAGAATTGGTTTTTAACCTTAATATTGGATCGAGATGGGGAGGACAGTGTGTCAGCGAAGATACAGAATGTTTAACAGAAAAAGGATGGAAAAAATACAGCGAGATAAACGATGAAAAAATAGCTACCTTCAACATGAGTAATGGTAAGATAGAATATCTTAAACCAGAAAGAGTTGCTTCATACGATTATGATGGATACCTTGTAAGGTTAAAGAACAGGACACAAGAACAATTGATTACTCCCAATCATAGAGTTGTAAGAAAGAAGTTTAATTCCGATGTGTTTGAATTCACAGAAGCGCAAGAACTGTCTGCGTTCAAGACACCAGTTTTGATTCCTTTGGCTGGAGAGACTGAGAATAAAAAAGAAATCGATGATAATCTTGTTAAACTTTATTCCTGGCTTGTTTCTGAAGGTTGTTTTTCTGATGGCAACAGAAATAGAGTTATGATTTATCAATCGGAAAAAAATAAAGAGAACTGTAATGAAATTAGAAAGATTCTTAAAAATTTGGATTTAAGATGGGATGAGACCAAGAAAAAGTCTGGTTTTTCAAAGGTACCGTGCATTAGATTTAGACTTAATCAAGATAGTTCCAGAAAAATAAGAAAGTTAATAAATTCCAAAAAAATTCCAGATGATATCAAAAAATTATCCAAAAGACAGGTTAAATTGTTCGTCGATACCTACGTTAAAGGCGATGGTTTTGTCGAAAAGAATGGGAGGACGAGGATTGCTACTAAAGACCTAGACGTAAAAAACAGTATACAGGAATTATGTTCTTTGTGTAATTACGGTTCTACAAACAGTCAAAGAGAAAACGGGGTTTGGCAGGTTAACATAGTAAGGAATCCGATTGCTTCTATAACTAAATTGGATCGGATTAAGTACAAAGGCAAAGTCTGGTGTCCTACGACTAAAAACGGGACTTTTGTCGCAAGAAGAAAAGGTAAAGTTTTCATTACTGGCAATACTCCATTCACCAACATAACACTTGATTGGAGAGTTCCTGATGACTTGAAGAATGAATATGCCATCATCGGCGGAAAAATGATAGACACAGTCTACGGGGATTATCAGAATGAAATAGACATGATAAACAAGGCATTCATCGAGGTCATGATCGAAGGGGACAAAAACGGTAGAGTCTTCACTTTCCCCATACCGACTTACAACATAACTAAAGATTTTGACTGGGACTCTGAGAACACTCAACGGTTGTTCGGGATGACAGGGAAATATGGTTTGCCCTATTTCCAGAATTTTGTGAACAGCGAACTCAAGCCAGGGGATGTTAGGTCAATGTGTTGCAGACTTCAATTGAACATGAAAGATTTGAGAAAGAAGACTGGAGGTTTGTTCGGATTCGGTGAATCGACTGGGAGCATTGGTGTAGTAACGATAAACATGCCTAAAATTGGTTACTTGTCGAAAGAGGAAAGTAAGTTCTTTGAAAAACTGGGATATGCGATGACTTTAGCTAAGAACTCTCTAGAAATCAAGAGAAAAGTTATTAATCAAAACTTAGAGAGAGGGTTGTTGCCGTATACTAAAAGATACCTTGGTAATTTGAACCATCACTTCTCGACGATTGGTTTGGTGGGTATGAACGAGGCATGCTTGAACTTTCTAGGACAGAACATCGCAACAAAGGACGGGAAAGATTTTGCGAAGAAGACTTTGAATTTCATGAGAGAAAAATTGATAGAATTCCAGAACGAGACTGGTCATATTTTTAATTTAGAGGCAACACCGGCAGAAGGGACTTCTTTCCGTCTGGCAAGGATAGACAAGAAAAAATATCCGAACATCATAACAGCTGGTAAAGACGCTCCTTATTACACGAACTCTACTCATCTGCCAGTCGGTCATACTGACGATATATTCGAGGCGTTGAACCATCAGGACGAGTTGCAGACGATGTACACTGGCGGGACTGTTTTCCATGGTTTCATCGGCGAGAGGATAGAAGACAGTCAGACTTGCGCTCTACTGGCCAAGAGGATATCACACAATTATAAGCTGCCGTATTTCACAGTAACACCGACTTTCAGCATCTGTCCTGTACATGGTTATATAAGCGGAGAGCATTTCCATTGTCCGCATTCACATACACAAGAACAATTGAATAAGTTTGGAGTTAAAATGGGTGGTTGATATGGTTGAAAAGAAAGAAAATGTTGTAGTTCCATGCGAGGTTTATTCCAGGGTTGTTGGTTATTATAGGCCTGTTCAGTCATGGAATGAGGGGAAACAAGAGGAGTTTAAGGATAGGAAGGAATTTGTTGTAAAGTAAATATCTGGATAAATTTTGAGGAAAAGAGCTTTATAATTGTGGCTCGTGTCTTTCATTAGTTTCATGCGACAAACCAAACAGTTCTTCAACTCTTGGATTTTTTTTGTCAACGTAAACAGTTTTTTGATCCACTTTAATTAGAAGACCGATCTGGGAATCCTCATTCTTAATTTTTTCCTCATCATTCACTAAACGGTATCCGAACCTTTCCCACATACATGACCCTAAATTCCCATGAATAAATATACCCCATGTCCAGATATCTTTCTTTTTAGGTAATACACATTTCGCAATAAGATACAAATTAAATTTGTCTTTAAAATCAGAAAGATCATATACATTAACTCCAAGATGAGAAGCTCTTACTGGTTCAAAGAAGGTAGATATATCTTCGATTATTTCCCCTTGAATAATTTGTTCTTTTAGATTTCTCATTTCTCTGACACTTGTATTTTCTAAAGTCGGGTAACAAATTCTTTTGCCCATTCCAGTTTTCCATCCGCCGTGTGTTCGTATGTAACCTTCTTTTGTTAGTTCATTTACAATTCTTTGTATATTACCTCTGGAGAAACCATGATTCCATCTCATTGATAATATTTGAAAAATTTCACTAAGATATCTAACATTTTTTTCCTCATATACGAAGTCTCTAAAAATATTTTTTGTATCTCTTTCTTGAAACTTGATAATTTCATCCATGATATTTTCTGATTTTTTTTCTATATTTTTTTTGTATTTTAAAGAAAAACAGTTCAATAACGAGTTTACGACTTTTTCAAAATTTTTAATCCTATTCTTATCATTAATTTCGAAGAAGAGATTTAATACATTTAATATGCTTTTGTATTCTTTTTGAGTAATTTTTCTTTGAGATAGGGCATTGTCTATTATTGAGAGTATCTCGACTTCCCGATCAGTTTTAATTAATCCAATTTCTGTGACTTCTTTGACATAAATACGACACTTTTTTAAAGTTTCTTTTATTTCTTTAGTCAAAGTGAAATTAGAAAAACGACCCTCGGAGATATTCCTTAATGTTCTTACTAGTTGTGGGTATTCTATGTATACGTTTTTAAATGATGTAAGAATATCCTCGATTGGAACAGTTATTATCATCT
>CAZRNP010000013.1:0-22961 GCA_964601485.1 uncultured archaeon | reverse complement strand
GCAATTTATAAGGATAATTGGACCAAACACTAAATTTAAACAAACGATAGATGCTCTTTATGATTTGAAAATGTTTCATTTTGCTGATTTCAAAAAAACAGAAGGGGATTTTTTAGACGTAGGGAAAACTTTTGAAGAAATAGAGTTCTATTCCGAAGAATTGAAAAAAGTTAGGTCGACGATTTCTAATTTAAAAATTGTTGGTAAATCTAATCAGTTAGAAAATTTCGAAGATGCAAAAAAAAGATTTCTTCAGATAGAAAAAGAATATAGGAGTTTAAATGAAGAAACAGAAAAACTGAAAGCAGACGGAGCAAAATTAAATAATATAATTAATCGTCCCTTAGCAATCGTAAATTTAAAAGACAAAGATTTAATTGAAATTTCTAGAGGTTCATCAAAAAAATTAAATGAAACAAAGAATAAAAAATTGGATCTTAAAAAATCGCCTGATTCGTTTATAAAGGAGAACTCTACTTTTCTACTGAATTATGAGTTTACTCTTTGTCAATTAAAGGAAAAGGCAGAAGCACCATTAAAATTTGGTTCAACAGAACATGCATTCATTGCATCAGGCTGGATACCAAAAGATAAGCTAAAGATTTTCAAATCAAAAATTTTGGATGCAACCGGAAATAAAGTTGAGGTAGAAGCTTTAGACACAGAATTAGAACCGCCTACATACCTTCAAAATGTAAAACTTACAAAACCATTCGAGTTTTTATTAAATTTATACTCATTACCTAAGGGTAATGAGATTGATCCAACATTTGTAATGTCTATTACTTTTCCAATGTTTTTCGGTTTCATGTTGGGAGATGTAGGATATGGCATATTTTTATTAGTTATGTCGCTTTTAATCGGAAAAAAAATAAAAGCACTTCAATCACTGGCACCTATAGCATTTATGGCATCCATCTTCTCCATCATTTTTGGGTTTGTGTTCGGTGAGTTTTTCGGGTATGAGTTTATTAACCCTATGTTAAATCGAGTTCATGGTTTATATCAGATGTTGGGGATTACCATTGTTATAGGCTTAATGCATATAACATTAGGTTTTATATTGGGTTTTTTCAACGAATTGAAGAAACATGGACTTCGACATGCCATTTTGGCAAAAAGTGGGTGGTTTGTGTTAGAGGCTGGCGGTCTAATGATTGCCTATAGCTACTTATACAAAGTTCCCTCGTTCCAACCATTAGGCATAGGAATTATGGTAGTTGCAGTCGCGTTGCTCTTTAAGGGAGAAGGTTCGCGAGGTTTGATAGAAATTCCTTCTCTTGCTTCTAATATGCTTTCATACACCAGACTGTATGCGATAGGCCTAGCATCAGCGTTGCTCGCAGGAATAATAAATGATAATGCATCACCATTGATTAAGGCAGGGGGAATAAACCTGGTGCTTGCAATTCCTATACTTGCAATGGGACATTTTATAAATATATTGATAGGAATTTTAGGAATATTTTTACAATCAGCAAGATTACATTATGTTGAATTCTTCACCAAATTTTTCGAAGGTGGAGGGAAAGAATACAAACCCTTTGGGTTAAAAAAATAGGAGGTGAAAAAAATCGCAATCGATTTAGTTCCAATTTGTGCTAGTATAACTATATTAGGAGCTGCATGGTTCACAGCCTGGGCGGAAAAGGAAATTGCGACTGCAGTAATAGCAGCAGCTACAGAGAAGGAAGAGTTGATCGGTAGGGGTCTTATTCTAACAGTAATTCCAGAAACTATAGTAATCTTCGGTTTAATTGTGGCCATAATGATAATTGGGTTAGGTGGTAAAGTTTAAAGTAAAGTAGAGATTTGGAATGACTTTAGAAGACGTTGTAGGTGAAATATTAGCCCAGGCTAGAAGGGAAAGTAAAAAAATAGTAGATGATGGGAAAAGAGAAGCAGAAGCTATAATTCAAGATGCAAAGAAAACAACAAAAGAAAAAAGTGAAAATTTTAGGAAAGAAACTAAAAAATTAATCGAAGTGGAAACTGAAAATATGCAAATTTCAACTAAAAATTTAAAAATAGACAAAATGGTCATGGGGGCTAAAAATGAGTTTTTAAATCAACTTTTTCTTGAATTTGCTAAATATTTAGACAAACTAAGTTTAAGGGAAAGAAAAAAAATAATAGAGAAACTAGTAGAAAAGGCAATTAAAGAAATAGATGATCCTACATTCGTATATGCAAATAATAAAGACAAACAATTCGTTTTGCATTTAAAAAACATCAAATTCAACGGCACAATAGATACAATTGGTGGCGTCATAGTTGAGAATAGAAAAAAAGATATTAGAGTGAATTACACCTTTGAAGTATTTTTGAGGGAATTGAAGGAGATGTATCTGTGTGAAATTGCGAATAGGTTTTTTTAAGCTACCTAAAAACTTTTTGAAGATGCCTAAAATTGGTGAAAGCGGCTATTCTTACACAAACATAAGAGTTAAATATAGAAAAGATTTACTGTTAAAACCAGAAATTTTCCAAAAACTTATGAAAATGTCAAATTTATCTGAGATTATATCTTACTTAGAGCAAACTGATTACAAGAAAGAAATAGATGAATTGAAAACAAAGTTCAGTGATATTAATTTAATAGAATATGCTTTAAACAGAAATCTGGAGGGAACATTCCAAAAAATTATAAGCTTTTCATTAGAAAAGGCGAAAGAACAAATAAAGCTTTACTTGAGAAGATACGATGTTGCCAATATTAAAACAATTATTAGAGGTAAGTATTCTAAGGCTTCAGATGAAAAAATAAGTAATGAATTGATTGCTTGCGGTGAATTCACAAGAGATTTTCTTGAGCAAGTTGTAAAGAACTCGAAAGATATAAATGAAGCTATAGAATTTTTTAAAGAAACTGAATATTACGATGTGCTGAAAAAAATTAATAACGATTTATCAAAGCTTGAAGATGAATTGGACAAATTTTATTACAAGAGAATGTTGAAGCTAGCAGAGAGGGGGTTTAAAAAATATATAAGATCTGAAATTTGGGTGAAGAATACATTAAATAAACTTAGGGGTCAAAAAGCTGGGATAAAAGTTGAATTGATACCATGTGGAAAGCCAGAAAAAATTGACATTCCTTTAAAGGAAGATAATATTGAAACTAGAGTTTTTCTTAAAAAATTACTGATTTCGAAATGTTTGAAGATGATTGATAGATTTACCACAAACGTTCAATATCTTTTAGGATACCTTGTAGCAAAAGAAAATGAAATTAACAACATTAGGATTATTGCTAGAGGTAAGTATACTGGCTTATCAGAAGAGCTGATTTCTAAGGAACTGGTGTTTTGATGGAAATAGTTGTTGTTGGAAATGACGAATTTGTAACTGGTTTTACATTAGCTGGAGTGAAAAATACTTTTTCTAGTGAAAAGAATTTAGAAAAAGAAGTTGAAAGAGTTCTGCAATTAAAAGAAATAGGTATACTTATAATGGAACAAGATCAGTTCAATTCTATGAACAATAAAACTAAAAAAATGCTAGAAAAACTAGTCAAACCTGTTTTAATAACAATATCTGATAGGGGTAGAGAAACTGACATAAGAGATATGATAAAAAGGACTATCGGTGTTGATTTGTGGAAATGAAGAAAGGAAAAATATACCGTATATCTGGACCAGTCGTTGTAGCTGAAGGATTGGATGCTAAAATGTATGAGTTAGTTAGAGTTGGTAATGAAGGTTTGATGGGCGAAGTTGTACAGATAACAAAAGACAAAGTCATTATTCAAGTTTATGAAGACACGACAGGATTAAAACCTGGAGAAACTGTTGAAGGCACAGGGAAATCTTTATCAGTAGAATTGGGTCCAGGGTTGTTGTCACAAATTTATGATGGTGTGCAAAGACCTTTACCTCAATTGAAAGTTATTAGTGGGGATTTTGTAAAGAGAGGAATTTATGCACCAGCTTTAGATCAGAAGAAAAAATGGGAATTTAAAGCGAAGGTTAAAGCTGGTGATTTTGTAAGTGGTGGTGATGTTTTAGGAAGCGTGCAAGAAACAAAACACATCCAACATAAGATTCTTGTACCACCATATGTTAAAGGAAAAATAAAAAAAATTAATTCTGGTAAATTTTCTGTGACAGAACCTATTGGATATTTGGAAGACAAAACTCCATTATTTTTATCTCATAAGTGGCCTGTTAGAGAACCAAGACCAAAGAAAGAAAAATTGTTCCCAGAAATTCCATTGGTCACAGGACAAAGAATCTTAGATAGCTTGTTTCCGATGGCAAAAGGTGGTACTGCAGCAATACCAGGTCCATTTGGATCTGGAAAAACGGTTACACAGCAAAGTCTTGCTAAATGGTGTGATGCAGATTTAATAGTTTATATTGGCTGTGGTGAAAGAGGAAATGAAATGACTGAAGTTCTAACAGAATTTCCACATTTAATTGATCCTAAAACTGGGTCACCACTCATGGAAAGAACCGTCTTAATTGCTAATACTTCCAACATGCCTGTTGCTGCGAGAGAGGCTTCGGTTTATACAGGAATAACGATTGCTGAATATTTTAGAGATCAAGGTTTTGATGTTGCATTGATGGCAGATTCTACGAGTAGATGGGCAGAAGCGATGAGAGAGATTTCTTCCCGTCTGGAAGAGATGCCGGGTGAAGAAGGATACCCTGCTTACTTGGGAGCAAGGTTGTCGGAATTTTATGAAAGATCGGGGAGGGTTGTTTGTTTGGGTTCAGATAGTAAAAGAATAGGTTCTGTTTCTGTTATTGGTGCTATTTCACCGCCTGGTGGAGATTTTTCAGAACCAGTTACGCAAAATACTTTAAAGATAACAAAAGTCTTTTGGGCTTTAGACGCAAAACTTGCACAGAGAAGACATTTTCCTGCTATCAATTGGTTAGATTCTTATAGCTTGTACGAAGATGTGTTATCTAAATGGTATGCTGATAATGTTGCTAGCGATTTTGTTGATGTTAGAAATAAAGTTATGGCATTGTTACAAGAGGAAGCTAGCTTACAGGAAATCGTCCAGTTAGTTGGAAGTGATGCTTTGCCTGAAAAAGAAAGAGTTATACTCGAAGTTGCTAGGATTATCAGAGAAGGTTTCTTACAGCAGAATGCCTTCCATGAGATAGATGCTTATTGCAGCCTGAAGAAACAGTATGGAATTTTAAAATCTATGGTTAAGTTCTATGAGCTTGCACTTAAGGCTGTAGAAAGTGGTATAACTTTGTCATCGATAATCGCACTAGAGTCTGAGGATAAACTCACAAAAGCGATGTTTATACCTGAGTCAAATTTTGAAAAAGAAATAAAAAACATTGATGAGCAAATGACGATAGAATTCCAAAGTTTAGTAAGGTGATAATTTGAAAGAATATAGAACAATCACTAAAATCACAGGGCCACTGTTATTCTTAGAAAGAACTCATGAAGTGGCATACGGTGAACTCGTTGAGATTGAATTGGAAGACGGCACGAAGAAAAGTGGCCAAGTTCTTGACACATCTAAAGATATAGTCGTGATTCAAGTTTTTGAAGGAACAAGAAATATTTCTAAGAATTGTTGGATAAGGTTTACTGGGAAAACAATAAAATTGAATTGTGGTAAAGAATTGTTGGGAAGGGTTTTAGATAGTTTGGGTAGACCTATAGATGGCGGGCCTGAAATAATTCCTGATGAACAAAGAGATGTCAATGGTTCTGCTATAAACCCGTATGCAAGAGATTCACCAAAAGATTTCATTCAACTCGGAATTTCAACGATAGATGTTATGAATTCTTTGGTTAAAGGCCAGAAGTTACCTATTTTTTCTGGGGCTGGATTACCACATAATGAAATTGCTCTACAGATTGCACGACAAGCCAAAATATCTGGAGGTAATTTCATAGTTATTTTTGCAGCAATCGGTATAACGAGTGAAGAAGCCCAACAATTTATTAAAGATTTTGAAAAGACTGGTGCGTTAGAAAGAGCAGTTATTTTTCTGAACCTCGCAGATGATCCGGCAATTGAGAGATTAGTAACTCCAAGATCGGCTTCGACCGCTGCTGAATATTTTGCGTTCAAGCATGGTATGGATGTTCTAGTTATTTTAACGGACATGTCAAGTTATTGCGAGTCCCTACGTGAAATAGGAACAGCTAGAGAAGAAATACCTGGTAGAAGAGGATACCCAGGATACATGTATTCAGACTTAGCATCAAATTTTGAAAGGGCTGGTTTGATAAAAGGAAAGAAAGGTTCTATCACACAATTTCCAATTTTAACGATGCCCAGCGATGACATAACTCATCCTATACCAGACTTGACTGGTTACATAACTGAAGGACAGATAGTTCTATCCCGTGAGCTTAATGCAAAAGGGATTTATCCGCCGATAGATGTTTTACCTTCTCTAAGTAGACTGATGCAGATTGGTATAGGAGCGAAACAAACAAGGGATGACCATCGCGCAGTGAGTAACCAATTGTATGCTGCGTATGCAGAAGGTCGTTCATTGAGGGGTTTAGCTGCTATAGTTGGTGAAGAGGCATTGAATGAAAGAGATAAACTGTATTTAAAATTTGCTAAGGCTTTTGAAGAACAGTTTGTTAAACAAAATAAAAAGGAAGATAGAAACCTTGAAGAATCTTTAGACATTGGATGGAAATTATTAACTATTTTACCACGAAGAGAATTGGCAAGAATTCCTGATGAACTCATCGACAAGTATTCAAAGAAAATGAATTTACAATTTGCTGAATTGGGGAAGGTTGCTGTTTAGGGTGATTATTTTTGGTGTTAGTAAAACCATCTCGTGTAGAATTACTTAATCTTAAAAAAACAGAAAAAATTGCAATATCAGGACATAAGATTCTTAAAAGAAAAAGAGATGGGTTGATACAAGAATTCTTTAATGTTTTTAGAAAAGCAAAAGAAACTAAGTCTGAGTTACAACAGGTCTATCAACAAGCGAAAGTAACAATAAATCTTGCAAGAGCAGTAGATGGTAGTTCAACAGTTAAATCGGCAGCTTTAGCTACGAAAGAAAGCGTAGGTATAGAATTAGAAACTAAAAATGTGATGGGGTTAATGGTTCCAAAAATTAGTTCACATATTGAAACCAAAACTTTAGGTCAAAGGGGTTATGGTGTGATCGGAACTTCTGGATACATCGATGATGCTGCAGAATCTTATGAGAAAGTTTTGAAGAGTGTAGTTGTAGCTGCAGAGATTGAAACTACTTTAAAAAAACTATTGATAGAAATTGATAAGACAAAAAGAAGAGTAAACGCATTAGAGTACAGGATTATCCCAACAACGCAAGAAAAGATAAAGTACGTGAAGCAAAGGTTGGAGGGTATGGAAAAGGAAGATATCTTTAGATTAAAAAGGATTAAGAATAAAAGAATAAAAGATAATGAATTTATAAAGTGATAAAAATGGATTTTATAATTTTAAGCTTGATTACTTTGATTGCAGGCTCTGGGTTTAGTTTTTTAATAAAGAAGCATTCAGGTGAGATAGCAACCATTGCAATAGCGTTGAGTTTTTTAATGCTCATATTCACGGGTATTCAGCCGACCAAAGAGTATTTATGGATACAGCCCCTGGGTATAAAATTTGGTGTTTTATTAGATAAGTTAAGCTTTCCCTTAGCTTCAATAATACTCTTGATATCTGCAGTAGCAAGCTATTTTTCAATCGATTATATGAAAGGGAATAAGAATGTTCATCTGTACTTTGTTAATTTACTCCTCTTCACTCTAGGAATGTATGGTGTAGTCTTATCAACAAATTTCATCCAATTCTATGTATTCTGGGAAGTAATGGTAATTCCAGTCTATTTCTTGATTGCCTATTGGGGCTCTGCAGAGGCTACAAAGATAGCGCTGAAATTCTTCATTTTCATGCACGCCGGTGCCCTGATGATATTACTAGCTATTCTTTGGATTTATACGCAAACTGGAAGTTTTAGTTTATTGCAAACGGCCTCAATACCAGTTGACGCAGCCAGGTGGATATCACTCTTTTTCTTGTTTGGGTTCGGTGTAAAGATGGCGATATTCCCTGTACATGGTTGGCTTCCAGATGCACATAGTGAAGCCCCAGCTCCAATCTCAGCTATGCTTTCTGGTTTAATGATAGCACTAGGGGGTTATGGTATAATAAGAATAGTGTTACCTTTGTTTGGTTTTGTCCTCATAAACTACAGCTCATTGTTAATGTACCTAGCGCTTATAACGATGTTTTACGGTAGTATAATGGCATTGGCACAAACTGATATAAAGAGGTTGTTCGCTTACAGCAGTGTAAGTCAGATGGGTTACATATTTTTCGGGTTATCTATCATGAGCACCCTAGGTACAGTTGGTTCCACTTTTCAAATAATAAACCATGCTATGGTTAAGGCCTTGTTGTTCCTCATCTCAGGGGTTATACTTCATTCAACTCACACAAGGGACATGAGAAAGCTCGGGGGGTTATTAGGAGTAATGCCCATAACGGCTTTTGCTACTCTAGTCGCAACATTATCACTCTCTGGAACTCCTTTGTTAAACATGTTCGTTTCTGAATTGATGATATTCCAAGCTGGTGTACAGTCTGGCAGGGTTTTAGAAACAGGTATTGCTATTGTCATAACATTGTTCACAGCTGGTTATTCTTTGTGGATGGTTAAAAGAGTGTTCTTCGGGGAAAGACCAAAGGGGTTAAAAGTGGAGCCAGAATCATTTAAGATGAAACTAGTGATGATATTCTTATCGGTTTTAATAATTTTGATAGGTTTCTTACCCAATCTAATACTGCAACTATTGATGTAAATGTTCAACACGCCGATGGATGTTTTAATAATTTTTTCATTCATACTGGCTGTACAAAGGATTTTCTTTAAAAAAACTGAGAAGATAGCGGGTGTTCTTACTATAGTTGCATTGGTCATTAGTTTGTTCTCCGTTCTACAATTTTTGTTTTACTATAAATTACCTTACACTATTTCTTTGGCTAATGTTTTCCCACAAGTTGCATCGTATTTCCGTATCGATTTATTCTCAATATTTTTAGCCTTGTTATCTCTTTCAATAGCTGTAATAATAACATTGTACAATCTTCAATATTCGAGTAATAAAAAAATAAGCTATTACATCTTGCTTTTGTTGTGTCTGTTTGGGGTTCTGGGCATAGCTTTTTCTTATGATTTTTTCACTCTGATGATTTTTTGGGAAATCATGGCTGTTAACTCATATTTCTTGATAACTTTTGGTGGAGATAAGAGTGAAAAGGTTGCTTTGAAATATGTTTTTATAAGTGTAGTTGGTTCCGCATTCTTACTTTTTTCTTTGTCGTTAATGTTCAGCCAAACTCATAGTCTAAATTTTTTGGATGTTGCAAATTTTGTAAAAACTGCTAACCCAGGTTTAATAAAATTCCTTTTCGTCTTAAGCATGGTATGTTTTGCGATAAAATCTGGTATAGTTCCTTTCCATTCATGGCTTCCTGACACTTATCAAGAAGCATACACTCCAACTACAGCACTGTTTTCATCTGTGTTATCAAAGGTTGGACTTTTTGCTTTGTTGAGACTCGTATTCGTTTTCATTCCTGCATTTAATTTTATACAAATAGTTCTCATGTTTTTAGCTATTGTCAGTATGTTTTTAGGGAATATCCTAGCATTGTTCGAGCAAGATTTGAAAAGGCTTTTGGCTTTCAGTAGTATCGCACACATCGGCTATATTTTATTTGCTATCTCCGTGTTCACTGAAAATAGTCTCTCTGCAGGATTATTGCACATGGTAAACCATGCTGTAGTCAAAACTTTATTATTTTTCATAGCTGGTACTTGTTTGTTTTTAACGGGAAAGAAAAGGATTGAAGATATAAGTGGTATAGGAAGGGTTAACAAAATATTTGGGATTGGGATAATAATTGGTATTTTTACGATTATGGGATTACCAGGCCTTCCTGTATTCATGAGTGAATTTCAAATAGTCCTCGCTGGTATAGAAGCAGGTTATTTCATTCCAGTGTGCATCCTCTTGTTCAACATTCTTTTATCAGTCGTGTATTATGTCAGGGTTTTAAGAGAACTCGTTATTAAAAAACCACATGATAAAATTATTAAAAAAATTCCTATAACTTTACAACTAGCAATCTTGATACTTGTTTTGATTTGTATTTTGCTCGGGTTGTATCCTGGGTTTGTTATAGGCTTCAACAAAGCTGTTGTCGCATCACTTTTATAATCTAGTTATTGATAGTCTCATAGAACAAAAATCTATATTTTTTTGAAAAGTTTTTTTATTCAAGTCGTTTTACCTTTACATGTAATTTTAATACATTCCTATACGCAGAAATAAGGTCATATCTATTATCATGAGCATGATCAATACTGAGACTTCCACAATTGGGTGGTAAATCTCCACCACGAATTTCAGCATAGACACGACAAACTCCTGTATTCATATCCATACTTGGTCTATATGTAGAAACCTTTCCAAGAGGAAGACCGTCGGGGAACTGTTTTCTAATTATTTCAGGAAATTCTTTGTTAATTATTCTTACATCAGCACCATAAGATAAAACTGTTGGATCAATATCAAGTATATCACCATCTATCACAAACAGTTCATGTGTAGGTTTTCCATAAAAATAATATGGGTCAACTACTTTAACCTGATTTATGTGTAGTTTTTCTAATATAACTTTAGTGTCCATTTAATACACCTTTTTTATCATGTTTAAGTATGATAGTTAAGGATTTAACCCTTTGTCTAGAACAAAAAGCTATTTAATTCCATTTTTTAGGAAGATTGTTAGGGAATCTGTTTCCAGCTCGTAAGGTCAAACTACGAGCATCTACTGGTTTTAATCCCAATTGTTCATATTGTTGAAGAATTTTTAGATAATTTCCCTCAGTAACATAAATCTCTCCAAAAGTTCCGACATCAAACTCAGAATGTCCAAAACCTCTAACTCGCCCTAAATAGACTTTATCTTCATTTAAATCCTTACTAACAGGCATATCAGTAGATAATGGGTTTTCTCTTTCAAAATCAATAGTTCCACTAACTTGAAAAACATTTTGTGGCGCACTACATGGGGCTCTACCAGCTTCTTGATTGTATAAGAAAAGTAGAACATGTAATTTATACTTAATTAGCATCTGATGCATCCTCCATTATCATGTTAAAATAAAAAAGTTAAAGATTTAACCTTTTCGCGAACAAAAATCTGTCTAAAATTTAACCCACAAAAATAGATTTTAAGAAAAACAAATAATACTAATGCGAAAAAAAATTATCTCGCTTGTAATCAGTGTGTTTATTTTTCTTTTAATACTATTTTTTTCAATTGAAGCACCAGTAAAGTATGGGTTGGCAATATTGTTTTTATGCATTTTTCTATGGGTTACAGAAGCCATCCCAAGAGGAATAGCTGGTTTAATACCTGCGGTGTTAGTGCCTTTGTTTGGAATAATGACTTTTGAAGAGATAATAGTCAACTACATGAGTCGAGTTGTGTTCCTTCTTTTGAGCGGCTTCATCATCGCCTCGGCCATATCAAAATGGAAACTGGATAAAAAAATGTTTTATTCGATGTTAAAATTAACTAGTGATTCTAGGTTTGTGTTACTTGTAATCATTCTATCAACAGGTTTACTCTCAGCTTTAATAGCTAACACAACAGCAGCAGCATTGATGATTCCAATAGGACTTTCCATGATTAATTCTTCTCCAGAAAAGTTTAGAAAAAAATTCGCCGTATGTATGTTGCTCGGAATTGCTTATTCCGCAACAATTGGTGGAATGATGACATTAATAGGAACTCCGCCTAACCTCATCGTTGCCCAATTTCTTTCAAGAGAGAATGTAAACGTAACTTTCAATAGTTGGTTAAAATTTTTATTCCCGTTTAGTTTCATGCTTCTAATAGTTCTTTGGATTTTTTTACTTTTTATATATAAGTTGCTAAAACGTGAAGAAATCAAGGTTAAAATAGAAAAAATTCCGTTAGATGTAGGAGCGAAAATAACTATTTTAATAATAGTTTCTGCAGTAATAATCTGGAGCGTCAAATCTTTCATTCCAATACTTAAAGGTATTGATGATGTTGTTGTCGGCTTAACAGCTTCAGTCTTGCTGATTGTTATACCTTTACCCGGAAGAAAAGTTTTGTTGGGTTGGAGAGATTTAAAAATACCTTGGGATATTTTATTGATGTTTGGTGGTGGTATAGCTCTAGGAAATATGCTTTATGTTTCTGGAGTTGCTCAGTATGTAGTTAACATACTACCAAGCTTTCCCACGAGCTTTATGTCAATAATTTTAATCATAGGTGTAATGTCTATTTTCTTAACTGAGTTAATGTCAACTACTACTTTTGTTTCAACTTTTGTTCCAATATTTTTAGTATTAACAAAGGGTATGGGAATAAACCCTCTTTTTGTTGCGTTGACTGTTGGTATTTGTGGTTCAACGTCTTTCATGCTGCCAATTAGCACTCCTCCAAACACAATAGTATACAAAACTAAGCGTTTTCGTGTTTCAGAAATGATAAAGGTTGGGTTTATTTTGAAAATAGTATCGTTAATTTTATGGGTATTGTATATGTACGTTTTGAATGGAATTTATTTTTAATAAAAATTTGATAATTTATTTGATTCTAGTTTTTGATTTACTTTTTCTTCTTTTCATAAAATAATAACCCAGAAAAAAATAACGAATTATAAGTAACGCTATAAGTATAATCATAAACATAAAAAAAGCAATAGAAAAATTAAACATTCTTATAAAAATAACAAAATATATAATCGAAATTAATATTGTAACTGGACCTAACAACAAAAATACAACAAAGGTCTTTAAATCGTCTAATTTTTTTTTCATATCAATTTATACTTCTATTCTAAAGAACAAAAATCTAATAGATTCATTAATTAAATTTATTTGGATAGTTTTTTGATTAAATAGTTTACATTAATTTCATTTATTCCAAGTTCTTTTGCAACTTTCTTGTAATCATTACCACATTTCTTTATTGTCTGTCTCAATTCATCTTCTATTTCTTTCACTTGCAACAGAGTTTCAACAACTTTGTCAGGGTTAACACCAATAGAGTCAAGATGCATCACTAAGAATTTTATGAACTCTCTTCCCAAGTCACTCGGTGCTTGACCACATATACCGACTGTCCTTGCTGGTTCCATCGAATGTGCCCCTTCTGCTAACATCTCTATAGATTTCATAACTGCTGGGTTGGATTCATCAAACTCCCATGCCAATAATTCTTGATCCCTGTCTATACCTAGGGTTAATTGAGTTAAATCATTGCTTCCTATACTGAAACCATCACAATATTTGCTGAATTCTTTGGGGGTTATGCAAACACTCGGGATTTCAGCCATGAATATTATGTCAGGTAGTTTTAATCCTTCTTTCTTGAAAATTTCTTTTATGTCTTTTGTGACCATATCTGCTTCTGCGATCGTTCTAACAAAAGGGACCATCGGCACAGCGTTTGTCAAACCTAACTTATGTACTTTAGTAAATGCTTTTAGTTCTAAGGTGAATGCATCATGGAATAGTTTGTCTACATATCTTGATGCTCCTCTGAAACCGATCATAGGGTTGTTTTCTCTGAATTCCAGGTTGATTTTCTTAACTTCAATCTTATCAGAACCACATATTGGACATTTTTTCTGTTCTTTTAAAGATATACTTCTACCACACTTACAATTTATCTCATAGTATGTTGCTCCAGGTAAAGATGCATATTCATTTGTCTTGAAATCACTGAACCTAACGATTATTTTTCTTGGATAGAATGCACCTGCTATAATAGCGATACCTGTCTTTAATCTTTCTACGTATTCTTCTGAAAGAGATTTGATGAAGGCATACCTTTCTTTCACATCTTTAGCCCATCTATCTTGACCTATTTCATCTACCTTCAAAGCAAAGACAGGGTGTAATTCCGCACTCGATACGATGAATTCTATCCTAACCAATGAACTACCCTGAGAAGGTAATTGACTGATGTTCAAAGCTTCATCAGGACTTCCTATATTTACCATGATTTTAGTAGTAGTCTTTGGAATTTCTTTCAATTCTACTTCTTGGACTTCAAACGGTATTTGTCCTTTGTAAATTCTTGCTTCACCAGCTGAACAATCTAATGTTATCATGTCATCATCTTGCATGTCGAGTGCACCAATAGTACCTACAGCACAAGGTATGCCTCTCTCTCTAGAAACGATAGCAGCGTGTGATGTTCTATTTCCTCTCTCACAAATTATAGCAGAAACTTTTTCTAAGCTCATGACAACTTCCCAATCTGGTGTAGTCATTGATGTGACAAGTACGGGTTTTATTCCTTTCTTGTTGTATGCTTCGACTTCTTCCCTCGCTTCAATATGATCTTTAGCTTTAACGACTGGACCATATGCTATCTTTGTTCCAACGGGTATACCAACATAGATTGGTTTCGCTTTTGGTTCTTCTTTAAGTTTGAAAAGACTTAGGACTGTTCTAGTAGCATGAACTGTCTCTGGTCTTGCCTGTGTAATCCAAACCTTTCCTTTCTCGACAGCATACTCTACATCCATCGGTCTTTTGTAATTCTTCTCTATTGTTGTAACATGTTTAGCAACTTGATTTGCTTCATCGAGTGTAAGAACTCTAGGGTCACGCAAACCAGCAGGAATTGTAATGTTTCCTCTAGTTTTTTCATCGTAGACTAACATTTCTTTTTGTGGACTCTTTGGTG
The DNA here is from genome assembly GCA_964601485.1 of uncultured archaeon. Classification (GTDB taxonomy): domain Archaea; phylum Aenigmatarchaeota; class Aenigmatarchaeia; order CG10238-14; family CG10238-14; genus JASEGC01. Next base: position 8,227 of record CAZRNP010000013.1, on the reverse strand, counting down.
GTATTATACCTAACAATCTTACCTCAGGATCTTTCAAGAAAGCTGCCCATGAAGCAGTTTCTTTTCCTTGAACAATCATCTCCCCTAAACCGTAAACACCTTGGACAACACCAACATTTCTGTTACCAGTATCAGGATCTATTGAGAATGCCACACCTGCTTTTTCTGAATCTACCATGACTTGAACGACGACTGATATTAAACCTCTTTTTAGCAAATCAGATTCTGAAAATTCCAACACACCTTTCTTACGTAAGTTTTGCCTGTAATCAACTACTCTCCAACCGAACGCAGAACCGATGCATCTCAGAACATTTTTAATAACATCATCAGTATTTAATTGAACATTCAAATAAGTTTCAAATTGACCAGCGAAAGCAGCAGTAGCCATATCTTCAGTTATACCAGAACTTCTAACGGCCACTCTGTTCCTACCGACATGTTTTTTCATTGCCTCGATTTTTTTAGTCAATATATCTAGAAGTTTTGGCTGAGTTTTTATGTTTTCTATATAATTGTTAATTTGTTCGGCAATTTTTTCAGCTTCTACTTCATTGTCCTTGGATAAAGCATTATCTAATTTTTTAATGAGTTCTACAACATTCTTATCGTTCAACAATATCTTTGAGAACTCCGTAGTGACCATTATTGCATACGGTACGTTGTTTTTACCCAATATATTGTACAGTTTAGCTAAGTTAGCCCCTTTACCACCTGTCAACCTTCCGTCAGAAGCGGCAGGTTCTTCCATACCGACAACTAGATTTTCATCAACCATGTTTCTCATCTTGAGCTAAATCCGAATGATATTATACAGAGAATTTAAATATTGATAGATTGAAATGAATAAATTTTATCTATGAATTTTTTAATTTTCTTCTTCAACTTTATAAAGATTTTGATGAATGCTACTATCGTGCAAGATAAGCAGGCATCCAAGTCTCATATATCATTATCAAATGTTCATAATGGCTGATGACATGAGGGAATCTTTTTCTTAACTCATTGATTGTTCTATTAAACTGCTGATAGTTTTCAACCACAAACTCAAATTCTACTTCCCATGGTGCTAGACTTCGTATGTAATATAATGAATTTGGATGTCGTCTCATCCATTCGAATAATACTTTTTCATCTTCATTGGATAATGATTTGAAATAAATAATAGCCTTGAAAAATTCCAAACCTAATTCATTGAAGTCAACTGCTATCCTATAACCCAGGATTATTCTCTTTTCTTCCATGTCCTTTATTCTTCTTCTGACAATCTCTATCGTAGAGTTGATTTTTCGTGCTAGTTCTGCTATAGGAATTCTCGCATCATTCGCCAATATTTCTAAAATTTTGTAATCAAGCTTATCGATTTTATTGTCTACTACATCACCACCAAAAATAACATATTTTCCTTCTTTGTCATTCATAAAGAATTTTTTATTATATTGTCTTGTATCGACCATCGTCCCAAGAACTTTCTTTACGATTAAGCCTCTGAATCGGGAAAGAATAATATTAATCTGATCATAATATTCTGTTATGTTTTTAGAGAGAATAGCAAAAACACAATCAAAAGCACCGTCAGAAATACCCATCCAATAAATACTTTTTTGGTTTTTTAAAAATTCATAAAAACGTTCTCTTTCTTTAGGAACATTCTCTAATTGAAGATAGACTTTAAACATGTAGTAGCCTAACTTATTGGGATCAATTGAAGTAATGTATTTCTCTATTATGCCCTTTTTCTCTAATTGTTGAATTCTGTATTTTACAGCTTCTCTTGATTTGTTGACAATCTTGGCTAGTTTTGAATTTGATATCCTGCAATTTTTGTCTAATTCTGCGAGTATTTTTCTATCTGTTAAGTCTAGTTTAATTTTTTTCATAATTTACCATTATTTGTTAAAATATTTAAATATTTCTATAAATCGGTTAATTTTTAATCGAAAGTTTTATTATATAAGTATAACTCCTTTGTAGTTATGAAAACAAAACCAAATGTGAAACCTATCTTATCAAAAAAGATTCCCAAAGGATACCGACTTGTAGTAGATGGATGGTTATTCCCACAAAATAGATTAAAGGAAAAACTAAAGGATGGAACTAGAAAATTACTTACATTAGATATTAGTATCTCTCCAGATGAATTTGTAAAAAAAGTTAATCAAGGTGATATACCAGAATTAGCAAAGAGGGTAAGTCTATATTATGGAATGATTTGTCCAAACAATTGTCGTGGATGTTTTGAAAAAGGCGATGTGAGAAACTATCTCCTGAGTTTTGATGATGTAAAAAATTATATTGAACAAGCTTTAGAATTAGGTTTAGAATCTGTAAAATTTTTGGGGCCAGGGGAATTGATAGCCAACCCTGATTTGTTCAGGATATTAGATTATTTTCAAGAGAAAAATATTAAGATCATAATTTTTACAAAGGGGTGTATTTTAGGAGATGATAAACTAGCAAGAAAATATCAAGAAATGAGTTCTGAAGAATTAGTAAAAAAAATATGCAGTTATGATGTTACAAGAGTGTCGATTGATTGTAGAACATTTGATGAAGAAAAAGCAAATAAATTAACCAATAGTATATCAAAAAATTATGCCAAGTCCAGAAATAGAGCCATAGAATTACTAGTGAAAAATGGAATGAATAATGATTTATTTTGTCAAAAATTGTCTCTACAAACAAATCCTGTGACAGCTGAAAATATCGATGAAGTATTAGAAATATTAAAATGGGGAACAGAGAGGAATATTCCAGTATGTGTCACTCCAACAATGGTTAGTGGAAGGGGTAGATTACTAGTTAAAGAATCTCGAGAATCAGAATTTCAAGAGAAATTAATTCAATTGTACACGAACATTTATACCTATTTGATTGAAAGAGGCATCATGACACTGGAACAATTACAAGAAGAAGGAGTATCTTCATATGCCGGGACAGTCCCATGTAATCAGTTGTCTTGTGGGATGTTTATAAGAAAAGATGGGGTTGTCCAAAGATGTCCAGGAAATGATTATGATGAATTTATTATAGCGCAAGATATAAGAAAGAAACCATTAAAAGAAATTTGGGTTCAAAGCCAGAACTATGCACTAGGGCCTTTTTTTAACAACAAATGTGTAAAAGATGGTTATTCTATTCCAATTAGGTTGTACGATGAAGTTTTGAACAGAGTAATGTCATGGTGGAAGGATCATTTTGAAATATAAAAATTAATTCAGAATTTATTCACTATTCTAAAAACTCGACTTCATCTATTATTCCATCTGAATCCATGTCAATGCCTTGAACAACTTTTGCTATGACATCACGTTTAACAGAATTTCCTTCCATGACTTTCTTAAAATGTTTTATAAATGCAAGTACAGCTGCTCTTGTTCCTTTGAAACCCTTCCCAGAAAAAACTAATATTTCTTTTCCAGTTGCAAATGGATTGGATATTTTAACGATAAAACCAGTTTGAGCTTCTCTGTAAACAGTTTTAGAAAGAGTAGAAACGATGTTCCATTCTAGAAATTCCTTTGAATAATCAAAGTATATCGGTAACTGTTTGTTGATCTTATCTGCTATAATGTTAGTCTTAGGTCCTCCAACAAGAATCAAATTCTTTTTCAAATCTTCGTTCTGGACTTGTGTGTCTAGTTTGTAGTAAGGAATTTTAGAGTTATTGATAAATTGACCCAAGAACATACCTAAATCTATCGCACAGTAACCATCAGAAGCAGGGGCCTTATACTTTCCATGTGGATCAGGACTACCAACGACTATTATCGAGTTGAGTTTACCATCTTGTATAAAAGGTCTTAAAAAATTTAATTCTGCTGCTCTTGTTTTAACATCATTTGTATGTTCACCCTCAAAAAGTTTGAAAGAAACCACCGATGATATAGGAGCATATATCTTTGCTATAGCACCAACCCTTTCTTCCATGTTAACAACTTTTATCAAACCTAATTCCTCAAGTCTTCTCATGTGGTAATAGACTTTTTGTTCGTGAACTTTCAGTCTCCTTGCAACATCCATGGCACAAGAAGGTTCTTTTCCCAACTCTTTAATTATCCTCAAAGCTAATTCAGTACTGAGAATGGAGAATAGGCTTGGTTTGTCTACAAGTAAGGTTTCATAAGCCCTTTGTCCAGTTTTCGTATCTTCGACTAAAAATTTCATGTATTTTAATTGAGATTATAATATTATAAACTTTATTGTAATAGTCGAAAAAATCTTTTAGATTAAATTTTTATACTTGAATTGTACCCATATTAAATTAGGGATTTAATGAGCTGTCCATATTGTAATTCAGAAAATGTAAAGAGAATTAATACTAGTTTCCCTAGAGGATTCGAGTGTAAGGACTGTCATCGAGATTTTATCGAAGAAGATTTTTCTGAGTATGCATGATTACATTTTTTCAGGAGTTTCAATTCCCAGTAAAAACAGACAATTCTTTAAAGTGATTTTTGTCGCTTTAACTAAAGATAACCTGAAATTCTTCAAGTTTTTTTTCGCTTTCAGGACGGGACAGAGATGATAGAATTCTGAAAAAATCGTAGCGAGTTCATAAGCATAATTGCATAAATAATGGGGCCGAAAATCTCTTAAAGCCTGTTCGACTACAGTTGGAAAATCTGAAAGTTTTTTCACTAATTTTTTTTCTTCGTTGGTAAGGTTCTCATTAACAAAATTTTCCTCCCATTTTTTGGTTTTGTTAAGTATCCCATTACATCTGGTATGAGCATACTGTAAATAAGGACCTGTGTTTCCTTCTAGCATTAAAGCCTTTTCCCAATCAAAAATCAAGACCTTGTCACAACTTATACTCAGCATCCCGTATTTTAATGCACCGACTGCAATTTTTTCAGCTAATTTTTGCTTTTCTTTTTTATTCATTTTTGAATTTCTTTTTTCGATTTCTTTTAGAATTTTTTTCAAAATTTTGTCTCTCAACTGGGTGTATAGAACTACACTCCCAAGTCTTGAGGACATTTTACCTGTCTTTAAGTTGACTAATTCATAAACAAGATGATAACTCTTTCCAGCACCAGGAGAACCAATTAATTCGAAAACTTTGAATAATTGTTGGAAGTATAACTTCTGCTCAGAACCGACGACATGAATGCATCTATCGATCTTGAAGTCACCAAATTGTCTCTCTACTAGAGCTAAATCTTTTGATTCATAAACAGGGTTGCCTTCTTTAGTAAGTAAAACGAATGTACTCAAGTTGTATTTTGATAGGTCAATTATTATTGCACCATCACTCAGTATTGCTATACCTTTCCCAAGGAGTTCTTTTGATATCTCTACTGCTCTTTTTTCAACTTCCCCCTCGAAGTAATATTTGTCGAATTTTGTTCCAAGCTGATGGTAGATTTTTTCAAAATCATCTAAGCTCCACTTTCTCGTCATCTTCCATAATTCAATTATTTTTTTGTCTCCACCGTAAAGTTTGTTGTTAATTTCTAAGACTTCTTTGTTGACTCTTTCATCATCTGAAAATTTTTTGTTGACTTCTGTGTAAACCTCGCCTATCCATTCACCTTTGTTTTCTTTTGGTGCTCTGCACTTGTACAAATTTATAAATCCCCATAAGACCTTTGCGACATGTAGACCTATATCGCCTTGATAGTTTGCTCTTACAACTTTATGTCCTGTGAATTCTAGGATTCTACATATAGACTCACCTGTGCTGATGTTTCTTAAATGACCGATGTGAAATCCTTTGTGCGTATTTGGATGGGCAAATTCAACCATGATCGTTTTTTTCTTACCTATATCAGAAATCCCGTAAGAATGTTTTTCTTTCAAGATTGTTTTTAAGATAATGTTTGTAATCTTTGGGTAGTTGAAAAAGAAGTTGATATAGCCACCTTTTGCTTCTATTTTACTTATCAACGAATCCTTTGGAATTTTTATTTTTTTTACGATTTCATTAGCGATATCAAAAGGTGATTTTTTTAATTTTTTAGGAAGTAGGAAAGAGATTTTCGATGCCAAATCTCCAAACTCTGGTTGTGGTGGTGTTTCTAGAGTTTCTTCAATATTTTCGTCTTTAAGTAAATCTACTGTTTTTAATGATTGAACGATTTCTTGTTTAATTTTTTTTGTTAAATCCATGAAAAACACTATAAATTTAATTGTTTCTTAAAGAATAATAAGATTTAATTTTATATTTGTTAAGGAGATAACTCCATGAAAAAATTACAAAATCTGATACCAATCAAAGATATTGAAATTAAGAGAAAATGCCCAGTGAATGATTTAGTCAAACAAATGCACAAGTCTGGTGGGTTCACAGCTAAAAATCTCGCAATAGGGGTTGATATTTTAGAAAGAATGATAAAAGATAAGAATTGTTTGAAGTTCCTCTCTTTTCCTGCTTGTATAGTAGCTACTGGAACAAGAGGTGTAATCAAAGAAATGGTTAAAAGGAAATTATTCAATGTTCTGATAACAACATGTGGAACTTTGGATCATGACTTAGCAAGAGTTTGGAAGGATTATTACCATGGCAGTTTTTTTGCTGATGATAGAGAATTGCACAGAAAAAAAATTAACAGATTGGGAAATATCTTTGTACCAAACGAGTCTTATGGATTGGTAATTGAAGAAAAAATGTCCAAATTCTTAAAAGAAATTTATTCTGAGAATAAAGAATTATCGAGTTATGAAGTTGTATGGGAAATTGGTAAGAGAATAAAAAATAAAGATTCTATTTTATACTGGTGTTATAAAAATAAAATTCCAGTTGTAATTCCTGGAATAACTGATGGTGCTGTTGGTTATCAGATTTGGCAATTCTCCCAAGATCATAAATTCAAGATTGATATTCTAAAAGATGAGAAATTGTTGAGTGATTTAACTTGGAAAGCAAAAAAAACTGGAGCGTTAATCATTGGTGGCGGAATATCAAAACATCATACCATATGGTGGAATCAATTCTCTGATGGATTAAAATATGCAGTGTACATAACAACGGCTGCAGAATGGGATGGTAGTCTATCAGGAGCAAGACCAAGAGAAGCTATTTCATGGGGAAAGATAAATGAAAAGGCTAAGTATGTGACAATAGAAGAAGACGCGACAGTTGCTCTACCGATAATGTTTTCAGCTCTGTTAGAAAGATTATAGATCGTGAATGAATTTATCGAATTCTCTCTTTGTATTCTTCGAATAGATGGTAGCTAAGAAGTATGAAATATAAATCACAAGGTCCCATATCTTATTATCTTTTGTTTTCATGCCAAAATTCAACGTTAAATTTTGTAGGATTTTCATTAGCGGGTTGTTCGCTAAAAGCATGTATCCCATATCAACTTCCCAACCAGTTTTTATCTTGTTTTTTATAAAATCATAGGAACTTGTTACTCTCTCCAAAGATAGTTCTTTCATTTCTCTCAGAGTAAGGTGTCTGCAATTCTTGAATTCCACGTTTCCCTTTTTTATTGCGTTTAATATTGATTTAGCATCAAGCTCGGAATCAACGACATTTAAGCACGTGTTAATCATTTTTGGTAAGTGTGCATCTGCTCCGACTGCTCTAGATCTATTCAATTTTTTTGCAATAAAATCAGCATATCTGTCCTCGAATTTGAATATGTTCAAAGAATTGAAAACTTCCACGATTCCATCGATTTCTTTTATTTTGACCCCAATACCTGCATTACGAATGTCGAAAGTATGCGGAATGTAAACTTCACCGCCAGAATCTTTGATCAAATCTTTTGCTTCTAACGCTGTCATCGGTCTATTAACACTCTTTTCTATATCTAAATCCACGTCTAAACCAATCAGATGTCCATCGACAGTGTTTATCTCTATTCCATTTATCAGTAGGATTTTGTTCTTTTCAGCATATTCTTTAATCTTAGGGTAAACAGAAGTTGTGTTATGGTCTGTTATCGCTATCGCGTTGATTCCATTTTTCTTTGCTATATCTACAGCCTGTTTTGGAGTGATTATTGAATCTGTGACTATCCTTGTCCCTTTAGACTCAGTTGTATGCATATGCAATTGAACTGTTAATTCCATGAAAATCAATTTTATCGTATTTATTTATTCTTTTGTTCATTCAAGAAAAATTGAGAAGCAATGATATGAGAACATGGTTTCAGGTGTAATGAGTAAAACTGACATTCACAGGAGAATTCGTTTTTTATTTTGTCAAAAATTACAAAATGATCTTTTTCTTTACTTTTTACCAAAAAATGAATCCTCTTATCCGTTTCTA
>CAZRNP010000012.1:7649-22973 GCA_964601485.1 uncultured archaeon | reverse complement strand
TCGCTAGACAACCCAGTTTCAAGTGCATAAATGTGTTTTGTCTGGTCTTTGTAACAATCCTCTACTCTATCGAAACCTGATTTTGATCCGAAAAGAGAAAACCACGGTGTCCATACGTGAGCTGGAACTATCAACGTGTCGCTATAAATCTTGACGAGTATTTCTACGAGTTCTACACTCGTTCTTCCATTCAGAAGAAGTCTACCGTCGATATCCAACTTCGCTCCTATTTTTGTTAACTCATCGTTGATTTGATCGACTATTTCTAGACTAGGAACGTGAATGACATGATGTATCTTTCTTGTTTTATTATCCTGAGTATACACCGTGCTGATTTCTGTAGTTAATATGAAGTCCATACCGTTGAAAGAATAAAGACCTGTGTTTTCTATGGGTTTCAATTTTTCTTTTAATTCTTTCAACCATTTTGGATGTGTGAAATCTCCAGTGCCTATCAAGTTTAGTCCTTTCAATTTTCCAAATTTTGAAAGATTCTCCAAATCCATATTTGGGCTTGTGGCACGTGCATACTTGCTATGGATGTGTAAATCCGTGAAGACTTTCATAACAAGAAAGTTTTATTTTAGAGATTCTTAAAGGTCTCTAATACCTTCAGGAACGACTTTAAACACACATTCTCCTGATGGTAGGTTTGGTGAGTCCATCATCTTTGCAATTCTTTTTTCACCTGAAGATTTCCTAAGATATACACGGTATGTTGATTGATGTGCTAATACATGACCACCTATAGGCATCGTAGGGTCACCGAACAAGATGGCAGGGTTGGCTAACACTTGATTTGTAACAAAAACTGCTACATTCATGGAGTCAGCAAGACGTTGCAAGTTATGTAATAATTTATTCAATTTCTGTTGTCTTGGTGCTAATTCACCTCTTCCGACATAATCCGACCTGAAATGTGAAGTTAAAGAATCGATTATCACGAGTTTTATGTTTTTTTCTTTTATCGTATCTATGGCTTTATCTATCAGGAAAACCTCATGGTCTGAGTCATAAGCCCTAGCGACAAATATGTTCTTCAAAATTTTATCAGGATCTAAACCCATCGATTTTGCCATCTGTATTATTCTATCAGGTCTAAATGTAGCTTCAGTGTCTATATACAGACAATTTCCATCCAAACCTCCTTTTTCTATTGGTAGTTGAACGTTTAAAGAAAGTTGGAATGCAAGTTGGGTTTTTCCCGAACCAAAAGCACCATAAGCTTCTGTTATAGCTTGCGTCTCGATTCCGCCGCCTAATAAATCGTTCAAAGCTTTACTTCCTGTTGTAATCTTATTGATTTTTTGTCTCTGCTCCCAAACTTTATCAGCAGTAGTGAAGCCTATTTCTAACATGTCTCTTGTTTTGTTTATTATTTTTGTTGCAGTAGCTTCACCTATCTCTAGAATACTGGCAAGTTCACCGGGTGATGCTACAGCAATCGACATGGGATCAGAAAAACCAATTTCTTTTAACTTTTCAGCAATTTTAGGGCCAACACCAGGGATGTCTTCCAGCTCAATCTTATTCCCTTTCAATTTTATACACCGCTATTTTCATTTATAATAACTGATTAAAAATATTAATACTATTTCGGGAGTAGAGTTGTGATGAAAGTTTTCACTTTGATATAGTCTTCAATTCATTTATGATTCTTTTACTCTCCTCTTCTATATTCAATTCTTTAACGTCGTTTACTATCATCTCTAACGTATCAAAAATCTTGTTCTTCTGTATCCTTCCTTTCATGATTATTTCGTTACCTAATGCATTCTGTCTTATCAAGTTCATCGCTTCATCTTGTGGCATGTTCAAAAGAACAGAAGGTTCTAGACCAGTAATAGCCTTTGCTTGATCCCTGAAGAATACAGTTCTAATACTATCAGTACCATCATCCACTATTCCAGAAATTATCATGTTAGTCTCGGGCTCAACTTCTCCGTGTTCAGGACATTTGAACCCTTTTTTTGTTTTCTCAACTTTTGTTCTGCATTTAGGGCATGTTTGAAACACAGGATTAACATTGAATATCTGAACGACATTACCCCTTATCTCAAAATCTCCTTCTTTTACATCTTTTATTGGAATTCTTTTTACTCTTATACCTACTACTTTATTTGGAATTGATTGATCATCTTCAAGTTTTTCTATTCTCGCCAATCTTGATAAACCCAATTCAACTCCACCAAAGATGTTTTCTTTAACGAATGCATTCTTTACTTCTATCACGTCACCCTCACTTATTTTACCTTCTTCTATTATACCTGCCTGTTTATCCCATAGAGTGAGTCTTATCTCACCAGTACCATCTGTCAGGGTTAAGTTGCATACTTTACCCTTGCTCTTATCTTTTCTTTCGAATTCCCTCATCTCAGAAACCTGAATAATTCTTGCTTTAAGGCTAACATTCTTCATTCCTTTTACGATGTTGTTTATCTTCAAAACTCTCTTCTCTGGCATCAATAGGTTTACGCTTAAATCTCTAGCTACGAGATGGCCAGCTCCCTCCATAGAAACAAGACCAGATAATTCTTCTTGTTTACTTTTAATCTTCTCGTAAAGTTGTTCTCTAGTACACTTTGTGTTTTTCTCTAGTTCGGATAGAATTTCCTCAAGCGTTAACATAAAATCAACACTATAATTATACGAATGAAAGTAAAAATAATTGAATTGAAGGATAAAAAAATGAAAAGTTTAATCCATCTTTTTTTTTGCCATCTTTACGTCTGAATCAACTATTGTTTTTCTACCAGCATGCTTAGCCAATACCAAAGCTTCGGTAGATAGGTCATGCGCATAGTCTGCAAGTACAACAGCAAATTCTTTCAACGCAGATTTCGAAACTCTCTTTGCCCCAGCCTTTCTCAACAAACGCTCTAATGGGGCTAAAGGTATATCTTTTTTCGGTGTTTTAACCATGATCTCATACCTCCATATATTTTTAAAGAAAAAGGAAGTATTTAAAGGTTTATTTTTTTATTTACTAAGAAATTAGGTTTTATTTTCAAAATTAATTTTGTACAGTTTTATCTCGGGGTTTGAGTAGACTAATTCAAAATGTTTTAAACCTGCGCCATCGTAGAAAAATGTCCTAGTGAAGATGCTATCCTTTATAGAAGGTGCAAAATATATCAGGTTTCTGAAACTTGGGTCCACCCATATTAAGCCATCAATTTTTTCTAAAGATGTAGTTATGTTTGTTAAGTCAACTGTGCTTGGTATACCTTGTTGGAAGAAAGTAATATGGTTTAAAACAAACCTGTTGTTGTAGACTGGTATAAGTTGATTGTTTTTTATGAGTATTGCTATAGTTAAGCCAGCATAATCGTAAACATACACAGGGTTACCTTCTTGATCTTGTTTTTGTTCTGACAGAGAAAATATCCAAGGACACCACACCCATACTCCTTTACCTTGGTTAGCAAATTCCCCGCAAGATGCCTGTCCTGGCTCTGTTTTTGGGGTAGATGCACAACAAACTCCTGGGTTTGCTTGAAAGTCTTCATTAGATTTTATCGACGCTCTATACCCGCCAAAATAGTTCATCCAAGTGAATTTTCCTATCAGGTCATTGCTTGAAATGAAATAAATGTTTGAAGCTGGCTCACATGCTTCTTTTGGCACTATACCATCGTATTTTTGTTTAACTTCTTGGCATTGCTCTGGCGTTAATTGAATGTATTTCTTTAAAATATCTAGCGCTTCTTTTTCATCGTTAGTCGACATTATCCTACCCATGTTTTGGATACGGATGTTGTGATTGTATGGAATGCATGTTCCTGGGGGACAGTGTGCACCATCAGCCATTACATACTGGCTAGTGTTACCAGCGATTATATGCCCAGGATCCCACCATGTTGCAACTATCGCATTTTTTGTCGCATTGTATTTCAACCAATCGAGCATGTTATACCAATTTTGGCTTAAAATCATACCAGAAGATTGAGAACCTATCTGAATAGCATCTGAGATAAACATTAATATTAATAGTGTCGCTATTCCGAAAACAGTCGAGATGAAAATTAAGTTTTTACCTTTAATGTAATTATAAATATTTCCAATAACGTATCCAGCAGAGATAGCAGTTGCAATACCAAACTGTTCAGAAAATCTTATACCTCGAGTAATCAAGTAAAACATTATCAAAGCCCATAAGAATAGGAATACTTCTTCAAAACCAATTTTTTCTTTTCTATAAAATTTATAAAAAACTAATAAGGGGAGGCCGATAAATGTTAAAATTACTGGAAATATACCTACCCTACCAGCCACTGCAAGAAAACCTTCTCTCGAAAAAATGTTTATTGGTTGTAGTTCTGCTACAGAAACGTTGACTATAAGTGGTTGACCGACTAGGCCGGTGAATGATAACCCACCAAAAAGAGAGTGAAACATAGTCATTCCAAATAGGACATAACCTAGTATATTCGTTACCGCTATAATGATAAATAACGGGATAAAAATAGTTTTCACTTCTTTAAAAACAGTACCAAGACTTAAGGTAAGTTTTTTTGTATGAATAAACTCTTCTAAAATTCTAAAGATAATGATAGCGGGAATGAAAGCAAGAAAAAGTATCAAAGTTATCCAACCACCACCCCAGTTAAAAACGAATAATAAGTTTGCAATTATAGCTAAAGTATAAGAAAAAATTGACTTTTTCTTCAAAGCAAATATAACAAGTAAAACAGAAAGGAAAGAATAAAAAACAACTGGCGCATCACTGTCACAGTAACCTGCCATGCTAACCCCAATGAAAGCTGGTGTCAGAGTAGCAAATACAGCTGTTGCCAAACCAGCAATATTGTTTTCAGTTAAAATCTTTCCTAAAAAATAAGCTGGAATTGGAATCAAAGCAACCATTATTAATGGAGAAAGAATCGCCACTTTTGTAAGATTCATTCCATAGACAAAATTAAGTATTTTATAAAAGATTGCTATTGTATAAGGCCAACCTTGAAATGGTTCAACTGGCCTACCAGGGGGGAAAAAACTCAGAATATCCCATCTTGGCATTCGAAAGCCATTTTTAAGAATATCTTCTGCATATCTATAAAACCAAAAAGGGTCGTAATCAAGGACAGTTGGGGAATTCAAAGTCCCTAATCTCACGTAGACACTTATAAGAATTATTAATAAAATAATAAACCAATGAATATTATTCGAAATTAATTTTATTGGATTTTTAATGGTTATTTCAATTTCTTTCATTGAACCACATTTTAATGTAAAATCAATAATTTAACTTTTTAATATAAATGAATGTGAATTTTTATAATAAGCAATACTATAATTTTTTTCTTTTAAATCTGTAATCCAACAAACTAAAAAATCCTTTAATTTTTCTATTCAAATCAGAGAAATCTCGTATTGTTACTATATGATGCAACCAAACTGATGGCCTAAAATAGAAACTTTCATACAACCCTCTGTCAACAAGTTCAATAATTTCATCTTTACTCAATTGTGGATAACTTATGACAGTGCTTTGTTCTCCTGAATCTACCCATTCTTTCCAGTCTTTAGCGATGATAAAATTATTTTTTTGACACCAGTTATAAAATTCAGTTCCAGGATAAGGTGTAATTGCTGAAATTTGTATAGTGTCACATTTAAGTTTTTTAGATAGTTTTATCGTCATTTCAGCAGTCTCTTTTGTTTCTCCTGGGCCACCGATCATAAAACAACCATGAATTTTTATCCCAGCTTTATGACAAGCTTTAGAAAAGTCTTCCATCATTTTAATTGTGGTCCCTTTTTTAATGGTGTTTAAAATTTTTTGACAACCGAACTCAAAACCAACGACAAACATCCTGCAGCCAGATTTATGCATCAACTTCAGTAATTCTAAATCTGCAATATCTGCTCTGGAATTTGCAGACCATGTAACGTCAAGTTTTCGTTCTAGAATGTCTGCGCATATTTCTTTACAGCGTTTCCTATCTACGGTTAACGTGTCATCCTCAAACATGAACTCTTTTATGTCAGGAAATAATTCTAAGTCGTGCTCTATCTCATCAACAACTTTTTTCGCTGACCTAAGTCTATATTTTCTACCATATAGGACTTGTGGTAAAATACAGAATGAGCATTTGTTTGGACAACCTCTACCAGTAATCATAGTTATGAAAGGGTAAAGTTTTCCAGCATCAAAGTAGTCGTGAATATCTATGTGGTGCCAGGCAGGAAATGGCATCTCATCTAAGTTTTCTATGAATGGTCTATCCTTCGTATTTTTTATTTGGTTGTTTTCCCTGAAAGTAATACCTAGAATTTTCTTTAAATCTTTACCGTCAGCCAAGTCTCTGAGAATGTAATCGTACTCTCCTCTAGCGATGACATCAATCTTATCATTAATCTTAAATGAGTCGAAAGGTAAAGTAGAAACATGAGCGCCTATCAAAACAGTTAAAGCACCGGTAATTTCTTTCAACTTAGCCGTTTGGTCTATGTCGTTGTAAATAGAAGGAGTTGTAGTGTGGGAAACTATAATATCTGGGTTAAACCTTTCAGTTATATTTTTAACTTCATCAAAAGGCATTTCAGTTACACATGCATCTATTAGTTTGCACTCATGCCCAGCTTCCTCTAGAACGGCAGTAGCAATCGCCAGATAATCAGGATGACGTCCTACTCTTCCTCTACTTCTAGCAAACCAGCGGGCAGTTCTTACAAAGTTTTTTACACCATAAAATGCTGGATTCAATATCAAAACTTTTGCCATAAATCTATCACTTTTTTACAATTAAAAAGTTAATCATATAAAACTTATTATATGAACAAAAAAATTTTAAAAAAAGGTAAAAAATCAATTATATACTCAACAGGTGAATTAATAAGAACTGTTGAGAATCCAGGAATAACTAGAAGGATAATCGAATTCTTTCCACCTATTTCTAATGGTTTAGCAGTAGATTTAGGTTGTGGGGAAGGGTGGATAAGTAATCAAGCTAAAAATAAAGGGTACCATGTTATAGGTTTAGATATTGATAAAAAAATGTTGGAAAAAGCAAAAAAAGTATGCGATGAAGTTTTACAACATAATTGTCAACAAAAATTACCTTTTCCTGATAACTATTTTGATTTAGTCATATGTTGTAATTTGTTAGAACATTTACATTCGCCAGAATTTATTTTAAATGAAATATATCGAGTTTTAAAGTTTGATGGTATAGGAATCATAAATATTCCAAATGGGAAGCTGGATTTTCTTTATTTATTTGAAGGACATGTAAGGTTCATTACGATGAAAAAAATACTAGAATGGTTTAAGAGGAATAGTTTAAAAGTAATAAAATACAGAAAATTTGCTGTAATTCCAGTTTTGAGGTTAGTTACAGATGAAATTCCACAATTTTTCGTTTTCCAAATTAAAAAAATAGGTGAAAAAGATTAGAATAACATTTTTATGTATACTTGATCTGCAAAGTGCATCCACGATAAGATTACAAAATTATGCTATGGAATTGGCTAAAAGAGGACATAAAATAGATTTTTTAGTTCCTCCTTCAGTTAAAAGGAAAACTGATGGAATTAACATACACTATATTTCTGAAATACAGAAGAAGCCTTTCAGGGGGATATCATTGATGTTTTCGAGTTTATTCTCTTTATTGAAAATAAAAAAATCAGATGTTTTACATTTCAGTAAACCTTTGCCAGTCTCTGGTTTTCCTTGCATCTTGTACAAAAAAATGAAAGATGTTCCGGTAGTTTGTGATTGGGATGATATTGAAGGTGTAATGGGTTTTTCAAAATTCAGAAAATTCCCAGAGAAAGATATAATTAGTTGTTTTGAGAGATGGGTACCAAAACATGTTGATGGAGTAACAACTGTAAGTGAGAATCTAAAAAAATATGCTTCAAAGTACTGTAAAAATGTTATAAAAATTCCTCACTTGTGTTTAATAAATAAGTTTAATCCTAACATATCAGGAGAAGGGATAAGAGAAAAATATTCCCTTGAAAGAAAAAAAGTTCTTATGTTTACTGGTGGTTTAGGTCCTTCTTCTGATGTTCATATATGTATAAAAGCGATGAAATATGTTGTTAAGGAACATGCTGATACTGCGTTGGTCATTGTAGGTGAAGGTGTAGCAAAGCCTAGATTTGAAGAATTGGTAGAAAAACTAGAATTAAAAGATCATGTAAATTTTTTAAAAACAGTTCCTTTTAATTTAATGCCACAATGTTTAGCTGCTGCTGATGTTCTTCTGCTCCCAATGGATGGTAAATGGATAAATAATTACTATCGTTTACCAATTAAAATGTTCGATTACATGGGTATGGGAAAACCAATAGTTGCTCAAAATATTGGTGAAATCAAGATATTGAAGAACAAAGCTATATTAACTAAACCTACCGTCGAAGATTTTTCGAAAGGAATAATAAAGGCTTTAGGGAATGATAAAAAAATGGGAGTGAAGATTAGAAAATTTGCCGAGAAAGAATTCTACTCTAAACAGATAAAAAGATTGGAGAAATTCTATTCAAAATTTACTTGAGAAGTATAAATAAACTATTAAGTTACATTTTAATTTAGATAATATGATATCGATAGTAATCCCTACTTACAATGTTGAAGATACGATAGAAGAATCATTAAAAGCGATCTTAAGAGAAATTAGAAGAAATCACAAAAAAATAGAAATTATAGTTGTTGACGATGGTAGCACTGATGACACTATCAATATCGTGAAAAAATATCCTTTGAAACTAATAACTCAAAAACATAAAGGCCCAGCAGAAACTAGGAACAATGGTTGGAAAAATGCAAAGGGGGAGGTAGTTATTTTTCTCGATTCTGACTGTAAAGTTGAAAAAAATTGGTTGAAAAATATTTTGAAACCGTTTAAAGACCCAAAAGTTGCTGGAGTTAGTGTTAAGTATAAGACGTGGAATAAAGGTTCATGGATCGCAAGGTTTATAGGTTATGAGATAGAACAAAGGCATAATAAAATCAGCAAAAGAACTAATTTTTTAGCTAGTTACAGTACTGCTTATAGACGAAAAATTCTAAAGGAGATGAATGGTTTTGATACGAATTTTAAGATTGCATCCGCAGAGGATAATGATTTGAGTTACAGAATAGTACAGGATGGTTATGACCTTATTTTTTTGAAGAATGTTTACGTTTGGCATAAACATTCTGAATCGTTATTAAATTATTTTAGAAAACAGTTTAACCACGCTGTTTGGAGAGTTTTTCTTTATTTAAAAAAACCTGAGTTCATGAAAGGGGATGAGTATGCAGGGTTGAAAACATTAATTCAACCATTTTTATATTTATTGTTACCTTTCGTTTTTTTTGTTTCCTTAAATTTTTTCTATTTGTTACTTGTAATTCTCTTATTAATTCATATTCCTGCTATGTTAATCCCAATAAAAATAAATGATTATAGTGTTGCTTTTTTAATTCCATTTTTGTTCTTCATAAGGGGATTAGTGTGGTCTTTAGGGTTAATTTGTGGAGTTTTATTACTCATGGGAAGAACAATTAAACCATGTTGCAAGCTTTAAAATATTTAGACTTAAATTATAAAGAAGTAATACATTGGGGTGGTAAACAGCTGGTAAAACAAACGAAAATTAAGTGAGATAATGTTTAAAAGTATAGATTCAATGAGTGAAGAAGAGTTAGAAAACAGGTTAAAAAGATTAAAACAAAAATATCTAAAAAAAGGTAAAATAACACTTCGTGGTAAACTAATCAGGAAACAGTTGTTTGGAAAAATATTAGATGTGGGATGTGACTCTCATTTTTTACATGATGAAATAAAAGACAATAAAACAATCGGCCTTGATGTTATAGTCAAACATGTAAGAGGTAGAGTTATAAAAGGTGATGGGCAATATATGGCCATAAAATCAGAAAGCTTCGATAGTATTGTTGCGGGTGAAATAATAGAGCATTTAGAGAAACCCGAAATCTTTTTAAAAGAATCATATAGAATACTAAAAGAGAATGGAAGATTGATAATAACGACACCAAATAGAAACTCATGGTGGAACAGAATAACTAAAAGTTATTTTATAAAATATCACTTGTCTCTTTTTACAAAAAATGAACTAATTTCATCGTTAAATAAAGTTGGTTTTTCCATAAAAGAATTCTTTTTTATACCTTATGACAAGTTCTCGAATCCTTTAGGGGCATTCTATACTTTTCGAAAAATTATTCACCACATCGTACCAAAAGATTTAAAAGAAAATATGATTGTTATAGCAAAGAAGTGATAAAATGGGAGAAAAAGAAATAACGATTGAAATTAAGAGACCAGAAATTGTTTTTTTATTGATATTTTTATCTGTCATTTTAGTTTTAGAGTTACAACTCACATTTAATTCTCCTATAGCTTTTGGGGATGAAGGTTTTCATACCAGGTTAGCTCAATGGATCGCCGAAGAAAAAGAATATCCTATTTGGATACCATTCTCAAAAACAAAGTTAATAAAATATGCTAATGCAAGACCACTACTTTGGAACCTTTTGGAAGCTTGCATGTATTTCGTATTGGGTTTCCATGAAAGTATAGTGAAATTTTTGACTCCATTTATTGGAGTGATATTAACAGGTATTGTTGGTTTTATTTTAGGAACAAAAATTTATAATAAAGAAGTTGGTTTTATAGCAGCAATAATAACAACAACTGTTTCTTCCCTTGTAACATATTCAGTTTTATTCTACACTGACATTTTATTTGTGTTTTATTTATCATTATTTGTTCTAACATTGATGTTGGCATTTTTAAATAAAAAAGAAAAATATTGGATTTTATCTGGTATTTTCGCGGGATTAGCTTTTTTAACAAAAATAGTTAGTGTTGTAATTTTTCCATTTTTGTTTTTATTAATAATCTATGAAATATATAAGAAATATGAATTGAAACTAATGATAAGAAATTATGTTATATTTTTTATTTTCTTTTTCATAGTAACTGGGTCATTTTTTTTAAGAAATATAGTATATTATAATACACCATATTGCGAGACTGTAATTCCTCTATTTAAGTCGACTGGTTGCGTACAAAATTATGATTATAATAGTACTAAACATTTTGAAGGTTCTATTGAACAAGTAGGAACAGGTCAAAATTTTTTAAGTATGGGAATTGTTAACTATTTTAATTTTGCTTATGGCAATATTTGGTTTGTTCCATTAGCTTTTATATGCGGTTTAATTTTAATAGGAATAAGAAAAAATACAAATGATATATTGATAATTTTATTAATAATAGCATTTTTATTCATATTCTATTTTAGTTGGTCAGGTAGAGCTGAAGATACAGCAAGATGGGCACTAGGGTTAGTACCAGTAATTGCATTGATTGCTGGAATTTATTTTGAGATTATATATAATTTTGTAAAAAAATACCACAGACAACTGTCTTTGGTTGTTTTTCTAATTATCATTGTTTATAGTTTATTTGGGTCTAGAATATTAGATGTTACAGGTAATGGTGAATTTAGAGGCTATGGTATAATTGATAAACTTTTTGGATATGATATAGTACAAAATGGTCAAGTAACTCATGCCTCTGGATTAAGGGATATAAAACAGTTTTCATCAGCATTTTTTGAAGCTTGTGATTTCATCAAAAAAAATACAACAGATGATGTATTGATAATGACAGTTTGGGATTCCCAAACTGCATACAATTGTCAAAGAAATGTAATTTGTTTATCATGCCTTCCAGAGTCAGCAGATATAGTTTTGGGTAATAATTTGAATTTTACAATTGCAAAATTAAAAAAACATGAAATAACCCATATTTTTATACAAAAATTTAGTTTAGGTACAAATAATTTAGGGACATTTTATCCAATAAATTTTGTTCAATTTCTAGATGATAATCTGAATAATTTTATAAAAATTTTTGAAAATGGACCATCAATTCAACAATGTATTCAAATGATGCAAACAGGAAAACAATGTGATGGTTCATTAATCTATGAAATCAGATATTAAAATCTCTTTAAATTTTTTGTTATAATTTCTGCAGATAATATTGTTTTATAATCTTTAATCGAAAATCCGTTTTTTTTCATTAAATTTTTTATAGTTCTTGAAGAATATTTCATTATATGAAGTTTTTTATATGATCTACCAAGTTTAACAAAATCATAAATTTTTTCAATAAAGTTCCAAAAAAATGTACTAAAATCTGGTGTTGCCAAAATTAGACAACCTTTTGATTTTAAAATTTTTTTAATTTGAGTTATTATTTTTTCTCCAGGTATTTTAATATGTTCAATAACATTTGACAAAATAACTGTACCAATTGTATTTTCTTTGAAAGGTAAAAAAGTGGCATTACCTATGACCATTAATTTTTTAGGAAATTTATTATGAAGATATCTTACTCTATCTTTATTAAAATCAAAAGCAATAGATTTAGAAGTTTTAAATAAATGTTGAATTATCATACTTGAGCCACACCCTATATCAAGAATGTAATCATCATAATTTTTAAGCCAATTTATAATAACTCGAAATCTTTTTCTTTGCCAATATCTTTGTAATGGAATCATACTCAAAAATGCTCTTTCATCATAATCAACAGCGTCAGTAGAATTTCTTAATCTCCATAATTCCAAAAATCTTTTAAAATAAACAATACTGAATTTTAATAACTTTAATTTAGATCTTCCTTTTTTTCTAGGAAAATAATGAAATGGTATTTCTAATATTTTATAACCTTTTATCTTTGCTTTTATAAGAATCTCTGGTAAAACATCCGAATTAAGACTATTAAGTTCTAATGTGGAAAAAATAGATTTCCTATATAATCTATAGTTACTGTTCATGTCATTTAGATTCATAGAAAGTCCAATCTTGTAAAAATAGTTAAAAAATATACTTAGACATTTTCTAAAAAATGTCTGTTCACTTGACCCTGCATTAACCCACCTTGAAGCTATAATGATGTCTGCTTCATTTTTGTGTTTCAATAATTCTTTTATATAGTTAGGATTATGTGAGAAATCAGCGTCCATTGTAATAACAAAATCCCCTCTTGTTTTAGGTATTCCTTCAATTATAGCAGTAGCAAAGTTTGGATTTTTTCTTATAAAAAATCTAACATTATTTTTTTTTGAAATTTCAACAGTTTTATCTTTAGAACCAGCATCCGCAATAATTATTTCATATTCATCATTAATTGAGGAAAAAATTTTTTTTATCTTTGGTATTAATTCTTTAATATTTTCTTCTTCGTTATATGTGGGTATTAATATCGAAATCATAAAATAGAATTATATTCTATAAATTTATTTGTAACTTATTTTTCCAGAATTCAATTGTTCTTTTTAAACCTTCATTTAAAGTAAATTTGGGTTTCCAATCAAGTATTTTTCTAGCTTTATTGGCATCTAACGATAAATATGATTCAACAATGGGTCTAAAAGGATAATCTGGTGGGAAATCATGAATTATCTTACCATCGAAATTAATCATATTTTTAATCATTAAACCAAGTTCACCCATGGTAGTTTCAGAACCCAAACCAAAATTAAATACTTCTGAAGTTACATTACTCTTTATGCATTTAATATACGCATTTACATGATCGTCTACAAACATTAAATCTCTCACAGCATTAGGTGAACCGATGAATACAGTTTCATTCTTTAACATACGTGTTATGATGTATTCAACTATGAAATCAGTATTATTTTTTCGTCCATATGTATTACATGACCTTAAAACAATGAATGGTAAATTAAATGCTTTTCCAGCCATTCTTACATAATTTTCAGCCGCAACTTTTGAAACAGCATAAGGACTTGCAGGGTTTAATGGTGTTTCTTCTATGAATGGTTTTTTAGTTTTTTGCCAACCATAAACTTCCATAGTAGATGCAAAGATGAATTTATCAAAAGAATTCAATTTAAGAGCAGAATGAACTAAATTTACTGTAGCAAGATAATTGACATATTGATAAATTTCAGGATATTGAAAGGAAAATCTAACTGGTGTCACAGCTCCTAGATGTACAATGATATTTGGTGAAACATCAGAAACAATTTTTTGAACTTCAGTATAATTAGTTAAGTCACAAAACTTGGGTTGAATATCTTTATGAATTTTTTGAAATCCGATCTCAGATGGAGGAATTAAACATGTTATATCATAATCTTTTAATTTTTCAATAAGGTGACTACCAATAAACCCAGTAGCTCCTGTAATAAATATTTTTTTCATAGATTCACTCAAAATTATGTAATAATTTTAGTATTTAAGTGTTTTTTAAATTAAAATAGAAGTAATAAAAATAATAGTTTTAAACATGATATCCAAAAATAAACTAATTTTAGTAGTCTTGTTTTTTTGTGTATTTATAAGAATTTTTTCAGTATATCCACTGGATAATTCATTACCAGGCGGTACTGATACTGGTTGTCACTTGTTTTTTGTGTGGTATATTGCCAAAAATGGGTGGACAAGCTGGAATAGATACTGGTATGGTGGGTTTCAATTCTTAAAATTTTATCCACCGCTAACTCATCTTATTGCTGGATATCTTGGAAAAATAATTGGTTTTTTGTTAGCATACAAGCTTGTATTAGATTTATTCTATATACTAACTCCATTAGCTTTCTTTTATTTTTTGAATGAATTTAATTTTTCAAAAGAACAAAAAATTTTTTCACTTACAATTTTTTCGTTTATACCGATCTATCATTACTATTTTTCTGATGGAAGGTATCCCACAATCATAAGTTTATTTTTTGGTATACTATTCTGGAAATTTTTGAAAAAATCACTAGAAATTAGAAAATGTAACAAAGAGCTTGTATTATCATCATCTTTCTTAGCTTTATGTTTATTATCGCATCATCTTACTTCATTTTTTGTAGCAAGTTCAGCATTTATTTGGATTTTAGTTTATTCACACAGTTATAAAACAATTATAAAAATTATAAAAATTATTTTTTTAAGTTCTTTATTAGTAATCTGGTGGTGGGCCCCTTTTTTAATAGAAAGTTGGACTTCAGTCATAGAACAACGTGGTCGTGTAAGATTAATTGAAAATGAACTCACAACACAGAAATTAACACAATATTTATCAATAATGTCTCCATTTTATTCAAACCAATTTTCAGAAAAATTCATATTTTCATTTTTAGTATTAGTAGGAGTTTTATGTCTTTTCTCTTTACATAATAGGAATAAAACAAGTTTGTCTTTTTTTTCAGTTGCTATTTTCATGACAATATTAATATTTTTTATTTCTTATAAGAGAGTTTTTATATTATTACCAATTCCAATAAGTATACTTGCCTCACAAGGATTAATGTTTTTCAAAAGAAAAGTTAGAA
>CAZRNP010000012.1:1567-7549 GCA_964601485.1 uncultured archaeon | reverse complement strand
CCAATAAGTATACTTGCCTCACAAGGATTAATGTTTTTCAAAAGAAAAGTTAGAATAATCTTAATGTTTATCGTGATAATTTTATCTGTTTTGAGCTACTTTTCAATAAGAACATATTTTTACGATATTCCAGAAGTCCCAAATGTTTTAAAAGATGGTAGAGTCCACTACTTACAGTTTCCATCGTCTAATTCATGGAAAGAAAATGAGATGCTCGAAGGACAGAAGAGTGCATTAATTGGTCCATTAAACGGTCAGGAAATTATCTCAGGTTGGTATCCCCAAGCTATATACATGGGAGAGGCAGGATGGCAAAAACTCAAATATGATGAAACTTTAAATTATCCTCTCAAAATCAATCCAAATGAATATTATTCGTTATTGAATGATGGGTATGTAAATTATGTAATTGTAAACAAAAGGAATGATGAACTTGTAAACTATTTTAATTCCAGTAAAAATTTCGTGATGAAAAAAATTACAGGAGATTTTATATTATTTGAGGTTGATCCAAAATCCACATATATAGAAATTAACAATAAGTCTGTTGAAGCATCGGTTATAAAAAATAATGATAGAATTGAGTTAAAATTTAGGTGCGAACCAGGCAAGATTACGATAAAAGAAAGTTATTATAAATTTTGGAATGGTTATATCAACGATAAAAGAGTTGATCTGAGTTACAATGATAATGGTTTTATTGAAACAAACACAAATGAAAATGGTAATTGTTTTATGTTATTAAAGTTTGTTGATCCTTGGTTTTATTTAATTTTTAAGTTAGTTTCTATAATAGGTATAATTTTTATTGTTATGATATTGTTTAAAAAAGATAATAAATATTGAATTATATTGAAACAAATGAGTTTTCTCCCAGAACTAATTTATATGCTTTTGGAACATTTTCATCAGCTGAAACAATAGTTACATTTTTTCCGATAAGACTGTCAGTTATTCTTTTATTGCATTCAATTGTTGTGTCGCCTACTATCACACTCGATTCTATTTCACCATTTTTTATAATTGTCTTATCTCCTATAGAAGAATATGGACCTATATAAACATTTGGACCTATATCACAATTTTTTCCGATAATTGAAGGACCACGTATAAGGCATCCTTTTCTGATAATAGTTCCTTCATCTATAGCAACTCTGCCGCGAATAGTAACTCCTTCTTCAATTTTTCCTTTATTAAATGGCTTTAATTCACTTAAAACTAATTGATTTACTTCTAGAATGTCTTCTGGTTTACCTGTATCTTTCCACCAACCGTTAACTTTTTGAACCATCACTTTGTATTTTTTGGATCTGATCATCACATCAATTGTTTCTGTTATCTCTAGTTCATTTCTCCAAGATGGTTTTAATTTTTTTATAACGTCAAATACTGTCGGCCTAAGAAGATATATTCCACTTATTACCCAATTAGACGGTGGGTTTTTTGGTTTTTCGACTAAACCAATTATTTTATTTCGATTCATTATAGCTACCCCAAATCTTTCTGGGGTTTTATGTTTTGCAAGTAAGATTCCAGCATCATAGTTAGAATCTTTAAATTTATTAACATAATCGGCGATTCCACCTTTTAATAAGTTATCCCCGAGATAAGTAACGAATGGCTCATTACCAATAAAATTCTCAGAAATTCCAATAGCTTGAGCTATGCCCTTAGGTGCATCTTGTTTAATATATGTAATTTTAACATCAAATTTTGAACCATCACCTATAGCATCTTTAATGTTTTTTATTCTCTCTTCTGTGTGACCTACAACGATACCTATATCATTTATACCTGCATTTTTCAAATCTTCTATTGCATAGAATATTATTGGTTTATTAGCGACTGGTATCAGTTGTTTAGCACTAGTATGTGTTAATGGTCTTAATCTAGTTCCATGACCACCGGATAAAACTAAACCCTTTATTGAAATCACCTATGTTTTTTAATGAATTCACTGAATTTTAATAATATATACTTAATTTCTTCTTCCGTTATTCCTGGGTAAACACCTATGAAAAAACTATTTTTCATTATTTTATCAGAATTATTAAGTTTGCCAACAATGCGATATTTTACTTTCTTGTATGCAGGTTGATGTATTATGTTTCCGGCAAACAATAATCTTGTTTGGATATTACATTTTTCTAACCATCTCAAAATTTCATTTCTTTCAAATGAAACGTTATCTCTTATAGTTAATGGAAATGCAAACCAAGAAGGATCTGCACCTTCTATTGATTTAGGAAGTATGAAATAATCTTCATAATTCAAAAATTCATTGTACAAAGTTTTGAAATTTTTCTTTCTTTTTTGAATAAATTTTGGTAGTTTTTTCAATTGTTCGATACCCATTGCAGCTTGAAAATCAAGTGGTTTTAAGTTATATCCTATGTTTGTATAAACATACCTATGGTCATATGAAATATTATCTATCTTGAAATCGAATCTTCTACCGCATGCACCATTTGGATTTTTTTCATTCCATTTACAAAAACAAGCTCTTCCCCAATCTCTAAGTGATTCAAGTATTATTTTTAGTTCAGGGTTATTGGTAACAATAGCTCCACCTTCACCCATTGTCATATGATGAGCAGGGTAAAAACTAAATGTTCCCATATCACCAAAAGTACCACACATTTTTCCTTTATATTTTGATCCCAATGCATCACAAGCATCTTCAATAACAAAAATATTATAATCTTCTGCTATTTCCATTATTGTATCCATTTCATTGGGGTTGCCTAAAGTATGAGGAACCATAATTAATCTTGTTTTATGAGATATTGCTTCTCTTATTTTTTCAGAATTAATATTATATGTATCTGAATCAACATCGATTAATACTGGTTTTAAATTGTTTTGAATAATAGGATTAAATGTTGTGGGAAAAGTTACAGCTGCAGTTATTACTTCATCACCTTTTTTTAATCTATTCTCAATTTGATGTTGCATTAAAGCGGTTATGCTAAGTAAATTTGCAGAAGAACCAGAATTTGTTAAGATAGTGTATTTTGAATTAAGAAAATTAGAAAATTCAATTTCAAATTTTTCTGCATTTTTTCCTAGACCAAACCACCCATCAAGTAAACTATTGACTATTGAAATAATTTCATTTTCATCGTAAACAGCTGCAGCATATTGAATGTAATTTTTTCCAATTAAAGGTTTAGTTTTATTTTTTTTAAACTCAAAAAAATTTTTTATTTCATTATTAATTTTCTTTCTAATTTCTTCTTCTATCATTTTATCGTCATTTGTTGTTTCATTATTAATAGACCATCTTTTATACCTAATGGTTTAATATTTAATTCATTTTCAATTTTATCAGTTTTTAATCCACCATTTTTTGGTCTGGGAGCCTTTTGATTTAATTCATTAGTTGTTATAGGTATTATTAACTCTTTATTTAAACCAAAAATTTTTACGATTTTCAAGGCAAATTGGTATCTATTGATTAAATCAGACCCAACAACATTATATATTCCCCATCTATCGTGTGAAATTAATTGAAAAATCATTTCTGCCATATTATCTGCTAGAGTAGGTGTACCGTATTGATCTGTCACAACATTTATTTTTTTTCTTTTTTTAAGTTCATTAATAACCCATGTTACAAAATTGAATTTGTGCTTGTTCCAACCGTATAAAACAGTCGTTCTTGCAATAATATATTCAATATCAGATGACTCAAGTAAACGTTCTCCCTCTAATTTTGTTTTTCCATACCAATTTATAGGGTTAGTTTCATCATCCTCTTTATATGGGCCGTTTTTTCCATCAAAAATATAATCTGTTGAAATAAAAACTATTTTACTACTTATTTTTTTTGAAAGGTGTAAAATATTTTTAGTTCCTTCTACATTAATTTTCCAAGCTTGTTTTTTGTGGTTCTCACAATAATCAACGTCTGTTAAACCTGCTGTATGAATTATAATATCTGGTTTGATTTTTTCTACAATTTGAAGTTGTTTTTTATTTAACATATCAAACTTTATGTTGTTTATAAAATCGGGTTTGATTCTATGGTATGTTCCTATAATAGAATAGTCTTCAGATCTATAATTTACCATTTTGTTACCCAAAAGACCAGTTCCACCTGTAATTAGTATTTTTTTCATAATACCATAAGAGATTTTGAGTCATCTAATATTTAAATTAAAAAATAATAATCTAAAAATATGAAATTTAAAAAAACTGATAAATTGATTGAAGATGTTGAAATTAAAAAACTAAAAAAAATTATAACTTATGATTTAAGAAACAAAGAAAACGGCTGGTTAATTGATATTTTAAGAGCTACAGATAAAATTAAAAAAGATGGGAATAATTTTGCTCAAATATATATTACAACAGCTTATCCTGGAATGATAAAGGGATTTCATTGGCATAAAAAGAAAGTAGATCTTTTTTATGTTGTTGCTGGAACGGCGAAGTTGGTATTAATTGATGATAGAGAAAATTCAACGACAAAAGGAAAATTAAACGAATTTATCATGGGCGAAGAAGGTGAAAATATTGTTGTTTGTGTACCACCTTATGTTAAACATGGATTTAAAAATATAGGAAAAAATATTGTTTATATACTCAACTATATGAATCCTGCGCATGATTCAAATGATCCAGATAATTACCATTGGAATGATTACAAATGGAATTGAATATATTTTAAAATTAATCCAAGTGATTTCATGAAAATTTTAATAACTGGTGGTGCTGGTTTTATTGGAAGTAATTTTATTCATTACATATTAGAAAAATATCCAGAAAATAAAATAGTGGTTTTAGATAAATTGTCATATGCTGGAAGATTAGAAAATTTACAAGACATCATAAATAAGATAACATTCATTAAAGGTGATGTATGTAAAAAAGATGATGTTAAAAGAGCTTTAAATGATTGTAACATTGTTTTCAATTTTGCCGCAGAAACTCATGTTGATAGATCAATCATAGAGGCAGGTGTTTTTGTCAAGACAGATATTCTTGGAACATATAATTTATTAGAGATTGCAAGAAAATTGGATATAGAAAAGTTTATACAAATTTCTACTGATGAAGTATATGGTTCTATAACGAACGACTCTTTTGAAGAAACTGATATATTAAACCCTTCTTCCCCATATTCAGCAAGTAAAGCAGGGGCAGATCTTCTGGTCAATGCATATTATAAAACATATAGTATGCCTGTGTTGATTACAAGAAGTAGTAATAATTATGGTCCATTCCAATTTCCTGAAAAATTAATTCCCGTTTTAATTATCAATGTTTTAAAAAATAAACCTTTACCTATATACGGCGATGGAAAAAATGTGAGAGATTGGGTTCATGTTTTTGATAATTGTAGAGCGATAGATTTAGTTTCAAAAAAAGGAAAGTTTGGAGATGTATTTAATATCGGTAGTGGAAATGAGAAGACAAACCTAGAAATTGCAAATATTATTGTAAAGGAATTGAATAAACCGAAAAAACTCATCAAATTTGTGAAAGATAGGCCTGGACATGATTTTAGATATTCCTTGAGTTGGAAGAAAATTAAAAAATTGGGGTGGGAGCCTATAATAAATCTAACAGAAGGGTTAAAAAAAACAATAGAGTGGTATGTAAATAATAAATGGTGGTGGGAGCCTATAATAAAAAATTTATCAAAATTTTAATTTGTTAAAAACATGTTTAATAATCAGATATAAAATTTCAAGACCATATGTAAATGGATTAGCCGCAGTTATGTTTTCACGATAGTTAACAGATATTGGTACTTCAATTATTTTCATTTTATTTCTAAGTATTTCCAAGACAACATCGCTATCAAAATAATATTTGTCAGTAAGTTTATTCCAATTTATATTTTTTAAAGCCTTTTTTGAATAAACTCTATAACCAGTATGAAATTCTGATATTTTTGTACCAAAAGCTATATTTTCTATATTTGTCAAAAATCTATTACCAATTTGCTTATAAAAAGGCACGCCTCCTTCTTTC
>CAZRNP010000012.1:0-1467 GCA_964601485.1 uncultured archaeon | reverse complement strand
TTTTTTCTCTTTTATAAAAAAGGAAAAAAGATACTATATTTTGATGTTGATTCTTATAAATTTATTTTATTATATTTTAATATCTAAAATTTATGGGGATTATTTTTTTATCGTCGAAATAGAAACCATGAGAAATGGGGAAATGTTGCGTAATGGGAATTTTTTTGGAATGTTCTACATACACAGGCCGTTGAATATATTAATGGTGAGTATATTTCAATTTTTCACAAGCGATTTATTTTTTATAAGATTTTATGGTATTATTTTTTCAATTTTAGCAGTTATATTTTTATATAAAATTTTATGTTTAAAATTTAGTAAAAGAGTTGCTTTTTTTGGTTCTCTGTTATATTCAAGTATACCTATATTAGCAACTCAAGGACCAACATTGTTTAGTGATAATATTAGCTTGTTTTTTTGTTTTTTTGGGTTGTACCTTTATTTAAAATTTATAAAATCATGTCATTTAAAATTTATAATTTTTTCAGCTATCATCATATCTGTTGGTTTTTTAATAAGGGAAACTAATATAATAATGTTTGCAGCAATTTTTTTCCATCTAATATGGAAAAAGAAGTATAAAGAAGTATTAATTTTTTTGATTTTTTTTTGTTTATTACCATCAATATATTCTTTATGGTTTATTATTTTAAAAAAACCAAATCCATGGATAAATTTTTATATTTATAACGTAAGGAACTCGCAATATATAGAGGAAAGTTTGACAAACAGGGTTGTTGATACTGTAATTTTTTCAATAGTTTATGGTGGTATTATTGGTGGGTTGGGAATATTATGTTTTTTTCAAAAAATTTATTCAAAAAATTTAAAAAATGATTTGGATATAATTTTTTTCATTTACTTCATTTTTTCACTAATTGTTTTCTTTACATTTACAGAAGTATCAGGTAGATATTTTAATATATTTTTTCCAGCATTAATTTATTTCATTCTTGCTTCAAAATTGTCAAAATACCTTAGAAAAAAATATTTGTATTTAATAATAGTTATTGTACTAATTAATTACATATTTGCAACAATTTTTATAATTATTTTATTAAAAAATGGTAAAATAGAAGTTCAAACGGTAGAATGGGTCAAAAAAAATATAGTTAAAAATAAATCGATCTATACTAATAATCCTTTAATAAAATATCTGTTAAAACATTATTCATATAATATATCAGAAATACCCGAAGAAGCAAATTATATAATTATATCTTTCGTAAATTCTGAAATCGAAGAGATAATAAAATTTGATATAAAGGAATTGAAAAAATTTGAAACAAACTGTACATTAGTAGGTATTAGAAAAATGAATTGTAATGTATATAATATTAATATTTATCAAAATAAGAAAATTTTCTAATCAAATAAATTTAGAAAGAAATTCTATTAAAGTTATAATATAAACTTTAAATAATTTGGGTGATTTTTGATTAATGATCTTCAAAAGTTCAATGTCAT
>CAZRNP010000011.1:0-24241 GCA_964601485.1 uncultured archaeon | reverse complement strand
TTTCTGTCGAACCCTCAGTTATAGACCTTCCAGCAGGTCCTGGTCTGCATTCTGAGGAACCTTCTCCATATAGATCTGTTGATGTTGTTTTCAAAGTTCCTCGTGAGGTTTCAAAATTAAATTATGAGGGAAGTATACTCTTCAAGGAAGAACCGACAGGAGGTGGGATGATATCAACAGCAGCCCAGTTACGTGTAACTTTGAGTTTGTCTTTTGGAGGAATAGCGCAGGCTGAATTCCCATTATACCTTAACACCTTAATGGTGTTGTTGATAGTTTTTATAGTCATATCATTAGTTGTTTGGAGGTTTAAAAAATGAAAAAAATTTTTGCTTCAGTTTGGGTTTACAGTTTACTTTGTTTATTACTTATTCTACTTTATCGATATCAAACTTCTATTTTTGAAACTTCATTCTTAGGGTTTAACCTATCCTTATGGACTGCTTTAGTAATAAACTTATTTTTCTTTATCGTATGCATTCTTTCTTTGAAAGAAGGAAAGCTAATCCCATCCTTAGGGATAATCCTCTGTTTTTTATCGACGTATTCCTTCTATAAGAGTTGGACGGAATCAAATTATCCTTTTCTGACTATATTTATTTCTGTGCCAGTTTTCTTACTCGCTTTAAACATAATTCAAATATTTAACAAACCTTTAACTCATGAAAAAAAGATATAAGCGGTTAAAAAATCTAACATGCTATTGTTGCTGTTGATTCTATCTTTCCGTCTACACACAGTTTGAAAGAATAAGCTCCTTTTTTATCTTCCCACACACATTTCCATTGGGAAGGAGAAATAACTTCTTTTTTGTTGCACATGTATGATCCTGAGCAATCGTCACCTTGGAAAACATACCAATCTTTTTCTTCACAATTTATCGTAGTTACATCTGCACGGAATTGACACTTTTCTCCGTCAATATTCTGAGAATTTAATATTAATTCACCAGTACAAGGTGCTTTTTTAATATTTCTCTGCCAAACTATGCTTAACCTGCCTTGTTCATCATTTTTTGGAGGAATGTATTCTATAATAGAAGCCAAGAAGAGTATTACTATTATTATCAACGCAATAGTTAACCAGAGTTTGTAGCCCATAATCATATATTGTAGAAAGACGTATTTAAGTTTTTGTCGCTTTCGAGCAGAAATTGAAACAATAACATCACAGTGTAACCCATTAAAATAAAAATTTATCTGTCTTATTGATGTGATTTAACTTTTTTAATGAGAAATTATTAATTCATCCTTAAGTGATGCACGAAGATACAAACAAAAATAAGGTGTACAAAACAAATATAGAATAGTGGTCGAGTGAATTACAAACTACTGATTTTATTACTCTTTATATTCTCGGTTTATTCTTTGCTATCGATAAAAAAAATTAGCGGAACCGCATATGAAGCCCCAGAAAAAATAAAAGTCCATGTTTTAGTTTTCGATGCGAACGTATCAATCTTTTTGAACGACAGTACTTGCGAATCCTTTACTAAAGGATATTGTATTGGAGATGTTGTGAACGTGACTAACAAATTAGTTAATGTCGGTAACGCGAATATTACTGGTAGTCTTCTCACAAGAATCTTTAATCGAGCCAATGAAATCCATAGTAAGGCTTGGGAAGATGTCAAAGTGTTAGAAGGGGAGACTGAGTACTACAATACAACATACAAGCTTCAAGATAAGGATGTAGATTACTCTTCAACTGGGCCTGAGATTTTTACTGCGATGAGTAACTATTCTTTTGATGAGAAATTCAATGACACTACTTGCATTTTCAAAGTCAAGAAGAGCATTGGAACTTTTCACAGGTCTCCAGATATTACGAAAACGATACCCCCAGGCAGGTCAGAAATTTACCCAGCCGAGATACAATTATGGCTGGATGATGCATGTAACAGTACAACTGTTACTCTCAATGTAACTCAAGGGATCCCAGGAGAATGGGTTTCTTTTTCTCAGGATAATCTTTACCTAAATACTCCTATTTTTTGGAATTCAACTGACGTGAACATAACAATTCCTCCATTAATAAAAGAAGGTGTCTACGATAACGGAACTATATATTTATTCTCTGACGACCCGCATGCCTCCAATCCAGTCGGGAAAATTAAATTAAACATCACTGTTGCTATGTTAGATTTCATCCTACGCGTCAAGACTCAAGAAAAAAGTGTTTGTCAAGGTAAAATAGTTCCTGCAAGTATAAACATAACAAAAATCCTACCACCAGAAGATGTTAACGTCAGCATAACTTATCAAATAATTGACTACAACCATACAGTCTACGATGAAAAGAGAGACTATATGACTATAAGCAACAAATCAGTACAAAAATTGTACACCCTGACTGCTCCTTCTTCTGTAAACGAAAGTTATTACATATTCTTGGTCACATTGGATTATAACTCAACTTTAACACAAGCTTATGACACGTTTAAAGTTATTCCTTGTCCGACAATCCCAACAACTGGAGGTGGAGGTGCAGGAGAAGGGATAGGAGCACCAGCACCAGCCGAAGTAACTGTACGTGCGATCAGTTTGAACCTGTCTGCTGACATGTTAACCGTCATAATAGGTAATAGGACAAGCTTCATCGCATTGGTCAGGAATATAGGGGTAGAAACTGTCGAGTCGATAAAGATTTCGATAGAAGGCATTCCATCAGAATGGGTCAGGGTATTTCCCACGACAACTAACCTGGACATAGGTGAAGTCGAGGAATACCTCGTGATCATAAACATTCCAACTAATGCAACTCCCGGGGTTTATAGGCTAAAAGTAAAGGCAACAGATGATGTAGAAAGTAATACTGTTATCTTGACTTTAATAATAGGTAGGGACCCAAAAGAAGTAGCCGAGTTATTGTTGAAAGAATTAGAGAGTATAAGGTCAGAGGTAAAACGCTCATTATTAATCGACGATTGCATAGATATAACGATCATAAAGACTTTCTACAAAGATGCAGAGATGGCTTTTGAGAATGGGATGAAAGAATACGAAAACAAGAACTATGAAGGAGCAATCAACTGGTTCGAGTATGCTTTGCCCATAGAGAAGAAAGTTGTTGATAAAGTTGACATCACGCTTGAATTGGAGGTTGAAACAACAAACTCATCTAAATTTTTAATACCACCATTCTATAAATCAACTGATCAATTCCAGTTGGCGGGAACGTACTTAAAAGAAAAAAATTACGAGAAAATATGCGACCCTTTAGAGAAAATAAAGAAATTTATACTAGTAGGGCTTATCTTCTGGCCCGGCATATTTATTTTGTTCATAATCTTGATAATTTCAATAATAATATTACTTAAAAGAAGAAAACAACAAGAAAGAGTAAAAATACTGGAGAGGATCAAGGAAAGGTTGAGAACATCCAATGCTTAGGTTTATTTTTACTTTTTCTAAAATAATTAATGTGGAATTCAATGAAGTTTAAAAATATAACTGTTTGCGTGTTGATGGTCTTTTTATCTTTTTTTATAATCAACAATACTGTAAAAGCTGGGTATTTTGATGCTTGGGTTGGAGCACCAGCTCTGTTCACTATAGGTAAAACAGAGTTAGTTAACATCTATGTTCGGAACAAAGGAAATACAGATGACAGTTACAACGTAACTAATTATTCAAAATCTGCTACAAGAAACCCGTTCCAGGATGTTTCACATCTAGTAATCGTCTCAATACCGTCCTATGAAATCAAGACATTAAAACCAAATGAAACTGGCGACACATTTGCAAAGATAATTCTTTTAGGCCCTATTGACAGTGGTAGTATAACTTTTAACATAACAAACTCAACAGGAGGCTATCAGTTAGTAATTATTAGTTTAGCAACAGGATCACCAATAGCCCTGTCTGAATTTGATTTTTCAGGAATAATTCAAATTTTAATCCTTACTTTCTTTATCCTAGTAGTATCTTATACCTCTCATGTCAGCTAATACCTTCTCGATTGCTTTCAGCCTTTCATTAATCATTTGATTCTGCGTTTTTAGGCTATCCATTTCAGTCAGTATGAGATCCAATTTTGCTCTAACGTTGTCTATATCAATCCTGTTCTCTTCTGGTAATCTAGATATAGATGCCATTGGGCTTAATTGTTCTCTTTGTGGTATAGTTTCTCTTGAATGAAATGGTTCTATTTCTGACCTAGTCAAGGGTAATGCTTCTAGGTCGGGGACAGTGTCTCCCTTAGGAATCGCGAAATCATCTTTTTTTCTACCAAAAATTCCTTTTACCTTCCCAAGCACGTCCATGATCTTAACCTTAGTAATATTTTTGAACTTATACTAATAATTATTTGTAGTCCAGTTTAATATAAACAGGGGGTAAAACAAATGGTTGAATTCGAGACTATTAGGTGTACTGAGATAATGTTTGGTAACAGCAATTTCATAGAAATAGCAAAGAAGAAAGCTGTAACGCCCGAAGGGGAGAATGAGTTCATCTCTTTATCCAGAGGGTTTTACATGTTGGACAAACAGAAAAGATACAGAAAATCTTTCACGATCCCGCTATCAAAGGAAGTTGTTGACTTTATCTCAGAAAAAATAAAAGAAATGCTTTAGATCATTTCAAGAGTTTCAACAAGTCATGTTTTGTGACTATGCCTACGACTTTTCCTTCTTCTAGGATAAGAACTGCTTGATGGTATTCCAGAAGTGTTTTTACAACATCTATGCTATCGTTAGAACTTATCATAGGGAACGGCTCATCCATAATCTCTTTAACTTCAGTCGAGCCCGAAGCTCTATTCAGGTTTCTTAAAATCGTTTTATCACTTATACTACCTACGCACCTTTCATTTTCTATTATTGGGATTTGAGAGACATCATTTTTCTTCATCAGTTTTACTGCATAATTGACTGAATCTTCAGGTTTAATGAAAATGACTTTCTTAGTCACAAAATCCTTACATTTTATGCTTTTATTCTCTTGTAAAACTGATAGGATACTGTTTATCGTTGATAACGTGGGGTTAACTTTTTCATTCTCGATCTTTGCAATATGAGCTTGAGTTATGCCTGCAGCTTTCGCCAGTTCTTCCTGGGTTAACCCTGCTTCGTCTCTCATCTTTTTAATTAGTTTTCCTGTTATCATAACTATCAGTTATATTTATTTATTAAAATATAATTATAAACATTATCATTTCTATTTAAAAATAAGAATAAGGTAAAAATTATGAGAATAAGGATAATTTCAATTTTTTTATTTGGAATATTTTTTTCTATGATTCTGATTTCTGGCTTTCTTTCAACCTTTTATAAACCTAAATATAATAATGATGACTATTTCTGTCAGGATTGCAATCTGATTCTTATTTCAATAGACAGTTTACGTGCAGATCATCTAGGAGCATACGGATATGGAAAAAACACCAGTCCAAACATAGATGAACTTGCTTCAGAAGGAATAATGTTTAAAAATTATATCACCCAAGCATATTTGACTCCAATATCAGAGTTCTCTATGCATAGTTCTCTTTATCCACACGAACATGGTTTAGCTATTTCCAACAAGTATGGACAACAACACCCTTTAACTAACCCACCAGAAACAATCGCAAGTATATTAAAAAAGTACAATTACTCTAATATTGCTCTTTCTACTTCTCCTGAGTTCAGTAATTGGGAAGAATTTAAAACAGGTTTTGATTCTTTCACATTTTTTGAATCTAGAAATTTACCGAATATTAATAAAACATTCATGCAAAATTTGAAAAATAAAAAATTCTTTTTATGGATTGCTATTGGTACGGTACATTCTCCATATGGTTATTACGTCCCTGAGCAGATAACCAGAAAATACGTGAATCCGAATTATGATGGGATATTTAAAAATTATACTAGGCTCGATAATTTTGTATTATTAAATATCTATAATTATTCTTATTACAATAAGTCTTTAGATGTCTTTCTGGATTTTGAGTATAGACCTATTTTTTCTGGAACTATTGATATAAGCCAAGAAGATATTGACTTTATTTTAGCTAAATATGATGCTGGAATAGAGTATGTAGATCAATATATTGGAAATTTTTCTAAGATTTTAAAAGATCTTGATCTAGATAAAAATACTATTGTAATTATAACCTCTTCTCATGGTGAGGAATTCGGTGAACATGGGTATGTATTTCATTACGACATTCACGAATCTGAAACCCATGTTCCACTCATAATCGAACATCCAAAATTGAAACATAGAGTGATTGAATATCAAACACAAAGTCTTGATGTACTACCTACATTACTTGATTTCCTAAAAATACCAAAGTATGAAAAAGCAAGAGGTCAAAGTTTAGTTCCATTAATAATTAACAGTGAAAATTCAAGTTTTGACAAATTTGTTTTCATAGAAAGAACACCTCTTTTGGAAGAATTTGGAGCAATGAATTTAACACTATCTCAACTTCACTATGATTTTGCTATAAGAACAAATGAATGGAAACTGATATACCGATCGAGTAAAGATTTTGAGATGAATAATTCATGGTATCAGAATATAAGTGGGCAAAAAATATATGTTCCAGAATTTGAACTATATAACATAAAGGAAGATCCTAAAGAACAACATAATCTATTTTTCTCTAGAAAAGATATTGCAGATGATCTAAAAGCACAGTTATTTGACTGGTTAAAAGAAGTTAATCAATCCACATTTTTCAATAGAACTGAAATAAAAAACAAGGAGATATTTCCCTACCCATAATTCTCATTTATGCCCCATCAAGTAATCAATTTGTGAACCTGTGCACTGGTTACTATAAACCGGCACGCATCCAATCTCCCAAGGGCCTTTCCAATCACTTCTCATATCCTTAAGGTGTTTTATAACTTTCTGTTCCAATTCATATGCAATTCTCGGTTCTGAATCTATCACGTTGTTTGTTTCTTTGGAGTCAATATTTAGATTATACAGCTCTCCCACATTAGTTTTATTTTCCGATTCGATCAAGGTTAGGATAAACTTCCAGCCATCAGCAGTGACTATCGCTCTCTTGTGCGTGTATAGTCTGTAGTCAGTTTCTGAATATACATCTCTGCTGATATTTTCTCCTTTCATGGCAGGAAGCAGGCTTATGCCCTTCATCTGGTTTTTTATAGTCTCATTCGGAGTAATGCTCACCAACTGTAACACAGTAGGCATTATATCTATAGTTGAAGCTTGGCTTGTGGCTACCTTCGTGCCATTAAACCCAGGGGAAAAAATTATCAATGGAACGTGAATTAATTCCTGATATAGCGTGTCGCCATGGTCAAATCTCCTATGCTCATAAAATTCCGTGCCATGATCAGCAGCAATTATGATAATTGTCTTATTCAAAAGCCCCATTTCTATCAAACTTTCAATAAATACTCCAAATTTCGCGTCCGCGTCATTTATCTTCTCATCGTACCATGCCCTCCAAAATCTGACATCATCATCAGTGATATTCACATATTCGTAAGCCAGTCCTTCCTCTCTTAATCTTGCCTGTTCCTGAGTCGTGCCATTAAATATACCAGTATACTTGAAATCTAAAAACTTTCTAGTGAAATTCTTCAAATTATATTGACCATGAGCGTCATAGCCGTGCACAAACATGAAGAATTTTTTATTTGTGTTATTTCTTATCCAATTCAAAGCTAGTGGCATACTCAAATCAAAACCATTGAAACCTGCAGGAGTGTCTACGTATGTATCAAAACCTATGGAACCTCCATACATGCCTTGAATACCTGCATCTCCAGTAAAACCTGCTGTTGCATACCCATTCTGTTTCATGATCTCTGCCAGAGTTACAGCATCTGGAGTAAGATTTCGTAAATTTGCAATCACTGTGATGGGTGGGTTATAAAACGAAAATTTATTTACAACTTTATGCTCCGACGGGTAAAGTGATGTAAACCAAGAAATATAAGTTGGCACAGTCCAGGAAGCGGGGCTAATTGCATTTTTGAAAAGTGTAGCATTCCTCGCAAAGTTATCAAGATTTGGGGTTGTTTCAATTGGATAACCATAAGCGCTTACATGAGAAGCTTGTAATGCATCAAAAGCTATAATTATGACATTGCAATTATCACAGGAGTACTCTTTATGAAGATTTTGAAAGAGTATAACCAGTAAAATAATCAAAACTAAAAAACCTAAAATCAATTTTTTATAACTCATTATGTTATTTTTAAAAATTGAAAATTAATATTTCTAATTTTATTTAGAAGTTACAATAAATGTCAATTTAATCTTCTAAGTTTTCTATAATATAACTATCAGTTATATTTATTCATATTAATTATAAATAGTTTTATATAAAAGAATCATCAAAATATATCCATGCAACTTTTTATCGAACAATTAAATCAAAAACCTGTTTGTAAACAGAAAATAGAGATAGTAGAAAGAAAGGGGATCGGACATCCTGACTCTTTGATAGATGCAATATGTGAAGCTTCTTCTAGAGTGTTATCTCAGTATTATATTGACAAAAAGGGGTTTATCTGTCATCATAACCTGGATAAAGGTTTAATATCTTCTGGATCTTCAAACCCTGTTTTTGGTGGTGGAAGTATTATAGAATCACCTGATGTTATCGTATCAGGACAAGCAACAGTCATTCAAAACATAGATGACATAAAAAAATTAATTTACGAAGAAGTTGACAAGTACCTTGATAAATCACTCAGGTTTGCAGATGTACTCAACCCAGAGATAATAGTAAAAATTCATCCTGGTTCTGCTGATTTGGTCGGTCTTTTTGAAAGATTTAAGATGGGTGAAATGCCTCTTGCGAACGACACATCCTTTGGTGTAGGTTTTGCACCTATGACTGAATTAGAAAATAATGTATACAGGATAGAACAATTGTTGAATTCAAAGAAAACAAAGAAAAAGTTTCCGTTTCTTGGTGAGGATATTAAAGTTATGGGATCAAGAAATGATGATCAACTTAATTTAACTGTTGCTATAGCTTTTGTCAGTCAATTTGTTCCTAGTTTAGAAGAATACTATGATCAGAAAGAGAAAACAAAAGAATTAATAGAAAAAAACATCAAGACTGATAGAAAGTTAAGGGTAGATATCAATGCTGCAGACAATAAAGAATGTGTTTATCTTACTGTAACAGGAACTTCTTGTGAATGTGGAGATGCTGGTCAGGTTGGTAGAGGCAACAGATCCAACGGACTCATTACACCATGTCGTACGATGTCTTTAGAGGCTGTAGCAGGAAAAAACCCAATTTCTCATGTGGGTAAGATTTACAACTTAAAGGCACAAGAGATAGCGAACAAGATAAGTAATATTTTCAATGTGCAAGAAGTACAGGTTCAATTGTTATCAGAAATAGGTAAACCAATAAACAACCCATTCATTGGGATAAAATACATACCAGACGGAAATTTCAAAGAGAGCGAAGTTGAACAGATTGTTACTGAAAGTCTGTCAAAAGAAGGATTTGAAGATCTAACTAACAAATTATTAAAAGGTTCTATAAGCGTTTTCTAAAAACAAAGCTTTAAAAATTTAACTCTTCTCTTAATAATCGATTAAATGGCTGTAGATTGTGAACCAACAGAAAAAGAACTCTTGTACGGTTATCAACAATCAAAGCAATTAGTAGATGCGCAAAAAAACAATCAGAGATGGCTTTACTACCTGATAGTTGGATCATTCGGTTTGATACTCATTTTGAATTACATGTTCCCACACGTTTACTGGGTTGATAATAGACCTGCTTATAGTTTGAACAAGGGGCTTATCGGTTTGATCATGATGTTTTTTGGCATTATCGTTATATTAAATTTGATCTTCCTTTTTCAAGGTTCTTTTCAAGGTTTGATATTTGGTATAATTATCTGTATAATATTAATCTACTTTGGCCTCCCTTTTTTAATAGGTTTCAGTTGGTAAAGCATGGCCTGGTATGAACATCAACCGTTTTACTGGATGTTGAAAAACCTTACACCAAGACAAATAACTAACTTAATATTAGGAGCGATTATACTTACACTTTTTTTAAGTTCATACTATGTATATGTGGATACTGTTCAATCTTTAAGAAACAACCCACTGTATGTTTGGATGTTCAAAGGTCTTGTAATCTTAACGATTATAATTTTCATTTTTATGATTCTCTTAACGTTTAAATTGAGATGGTACTAGTTTAATAGAACTAAACGCCACCTTTTTGCAACAAGTTTAGGTATGCTTTCATTTCTTCTAGAAAATAACGCATAGTTTCCCTACATTCAGCCATGTATTTTTCCCAAAGGCTGATGTATATCAACTTATGGTACATGACACGGAAAAATTCATATATTAAACTTTTTTGCCAAAAAGTATCTTGAGCATATTCTGTCCTGACAGCACCAGTAATCCTTACTCTTAAATGGCCTTCTTTTCCAAATTCTTCACTAGGCGTTATCATTCCATCGAGGCCACCTTGAATGAACAAGTATGTGTTTTTGTCCATATCCTTCCTTACTTCAAACTCTAGGTCAAACTTTTCCTCTTTACCACCCTTGTCCCAGTTGAATAACTTCTCTTGGATTTCAGAATCCCTTACCTTAAAAACTGTTTTCAAGCTTTCTATGTAATGTTTTAATGCTAGTTGAGGGTTTGGCCCCGTGTAGTTGAGAAAGAGTTCAGTTGGTGATTCTTCAAAACACCAGTCATGAATCATTATTTTTGTTCTAGCGAAGACCATACTATCTTATATTAATTTCGTGTCTTGGAATAAAAGGTTTATTTATTTTATTCTTTAAAGATTTACTGAAAAAGAATGAAAATTGCAACTTTCGGAGTCTTTGATATCATCCATGCAGGTCATGTTGAATTCCTGAAAAGATGTAAGAACCTATCAAAAGATGCAGAACTAACAGTTGTTTTGGCAAGAGATTCGACAGTCTTGAAAGATAAGGGAAGAGAACCACTCATCCCAGAAGAGCAAAGAAAATACATATTGAAGTCATTAAAACCCGTAGATAAGGTAATCCTAGGAAATGAAGGAATGGATAAATTGAAGATAGTTGAAGAGATAAAACCAAACATAATCATTCTAGGCTACGATCAAGATTGGGACGAGAAAGAATTAGAACAAAGGCTTAAAAAGAGGAAAATAAAAATCAAGGTTTTTCGGTTAAAAAAATATGGAAATATCAATTCTACGAGCATTAAAAATAGAATAAAATTTAATTAACCAAGAAGAACAATTAATATCTTAGGGAAGTATGATACTCATCAAGATTATCGGTGCCAGTTGCATTCTTTTAGGATTTTTTCTAGTAGTACTTTTTCCAGATTCTCCAGAACTCCAACCACCGAACATGACTTGGAGTGCAGTGTTGTTTGGCATATTCTTGATAATGCTCGGCATATACCTGTTAAAAGTGTGATTTATGGCGAAAGAGAATAAATTTTCAATTGAAAAATGGGCACGACCACAAGTAGGAGAAAGATACTTGAGTTGGGATTTCATTGAAGAAAATATTCCAAAAACACATGATTTTGACATGAGTATGGGTTGGGCAGAAAGACTTAGAAATTGTACTTTTAGATACAATCCTACAATGCCTCAAAGAACTACTTTTACTTCTATGACATTCCTCGTGAATATGATGAGCAACAGATGGGAGTTCAACCTTGCAAAAGTCGACGAATGGATCGAAGTATCAACAGCTCACCCATATTATCAATCTGTGACAAAACAGAAACATGATTTAGTCCGAGAAATAAAAGAAGGTCTATCTCATGTGGACAGGGCAATTTCCGATGTGGAATTGTTATCACATGATGCAAGAAGGTATAAAGAGATATTGAAGTATGTCGAGGAAAAAGACGAACACTCATTGAAGGCTATGTTCATAGATTTGGTAGACGTCAACTTACCAGAAGGAGTGTCTTTAAGGTCGATTGCACCTCGTTGGCCGACAATAATCGCCGATTTCCAAGAATTGACCGACGAGGATGATCAAGTAGAAAAGATAACAAAAAAGATTGAAGTTTCAAAAGCTGAAGCTGTCGTTCTTGCAACCAAGGTAAGGTTGTACAAGAAATGGAAACAATTCTTTGTCAGTGAAGTCAAAGACCGTTACAAAGCAATATTAGAACGTTTGTACGGGAGAAAGGCATCAATTGAAGAATACAGGAATTGGCTTAGGCCATTGATAAGGACGGTTCAAATGATGAGAGAAGTTGATGATCATACATTGGCAATGCA
The DNA here is from genome assembly GCA_964601485.1 of uncultured archaeon. GTDB lineage: Archaea > Aenigmatarchaeota > Aenigmatarchaeia > CG10238-14 > CG10238-14 > JASEGC01. The sequence continues at coordinate 12,037 of CAZRNP010000011.1, read as the reverse complement.
CATGAACTTCCCGTTGGGAGCCGGTATACCTTTTTCTATTCAAAACATAGAATGGTGGGGGTGGAATAAATTAGAAGGCCTTGAATCCACCGAACCACACAAGACACCAAAAGAAATATACGAGACTAAAGGAACAAGGAGGAAAGAAACCCCAGAGATAACCCAACATGGACTTGAAAGTGAAAAAGTCATACCAAGGTTCAGGATTGAACCATACGATGATGTAGTCAAAAAATTGATACCAGAGGTTGAAAAGGTACATGGTATTAAGATAACAAAAGACATTATTTTAGAAGCTAGAAGGATGCTTTATGAAAAAGGTAGTCCTGGTACCGAATGGTACGTTATAGTAGAAATACCTTGTCTCATAGAAGAGTGGAAGCTTCCCAATGGGCTTGAAGTAGAAGACACAGATTTTAATAAACTTTCATCAATTTTTGTCACGCATAACATCCTACTCTTGAGGCTCATAGAGATAATTGCCGAGGAAAGGAAACTTGACCATTACATTGATGAGTTGCTCGGAAAAAAGGTTATGGGAGAAGACGGAATAATAAAAGAAATAGACCAATTGCTCGAGGAAGCATTTCCTGAAATATACAAAAAAGAAGAGATTGAAGAAGGACAGAAAGGCATATACAAATTGACATCAGAAATAAAATCTTCATACAGGGCAACAATGAGGTCGATTTTACGCACGATAAATTATACCTTTGGAACTAAACTTGGTTTCTTTAAATTAGGGCCTTATGACCCTTCAAGAAACATGAGGTTGTTCCAAAGTTACATGAGACCATACATAAGAGAAATATTCACGGCAAAGATATGGTCGTTCATGTTAAAAAATTTCGCGGGAGTTTAATGGCAGAATTAAAACTAAAAGCCGCAGTATCGACTGGTCTTTTTGGAATAGCCCATGGAGAAGAATTAGCTACAGTCGTCAGAAAGATTGGCTATGCTTTGACTAGGGGTACGAGTGCGATTGAAATTGCTGGAGATGTGCCCCATGAAATCGATTTCACTGAAGGGTTAGAAATAAGGCGTATAGCAAGAAAGCAAGAAATTGATTTGAATTTACACGGAAGTTTAACGATACCTTTTGAGATACCAGAGTTGGTTCAATTCAGAGAAGCAGAAGATCACATTCAAAAATCTTTAAAATCTGCCGTATATGGTGGATGCAAGTATGTTGATTTTCATGCTTGTTTGCACTTCTGGCTGGAGATGCTGACTTACGTCGGTGCGAGATTAGAAATTATAATGTGTGATTGGGAAGGAAATTTCATATCTGAAATATTGTATAAAAACTCCAACTTACGTAAACTTTTTATAGAAAAATATTGGGATAAGTATGACAGTCTTATTCTTGGTGAGGATGCTAGGGCTGTTTATTACAGAACTCAAGAAGAAGCAACTTTACAAGCAAATGAATTGGTTAGGTCGGGAAAAATAACAAGGGATCAACTTGGAATAGAAATAGGTAAAATTCATAAGAAGTTGCTTAGAGATTATACTCAAGAAGAACTTGAAAAGAAAATGAGCAATGATGATAGAAAAAAAAGAGAATGGTATTATCTCGGAAGGTTGAGGGGTGATTATGTTGATGCTTGTTGGATAATAGCCCATGATCTTTTCATAAGAAAAGATCCAATATGGGTTGAAATGGTTAAACTGTATAAAAATCTTATGGACAGGTACGAATACAATCCTAACGATGATCATTGGTTAGTTAATGCCCTTGAGGAATCTGAAAGACTTGGAGATAGAGAATTTAAAGAATTTTATTATGGAGCAGTTTCAGCAAAATTTCTTCTAGGTCATTTGGTCTTGGCTTGTGAATGGATGAATGGAACTGGGGTTTTTAAAGAGAAATTTCCAAGCCTCCCAAAAATAATAGAAAATGAACTAAAAATCATGAAAGTCCCAGATTTTGAAAAACAATACAAAGAGTTAATGGAAATATTAAAAGGCGTTCACATAGCAATCGAAAGCCCAGATGCAAGAGACCCAAAAGAAGCTGGCAGGTACATGCTTTGGCGAAGCAAACAAATATATGTTGCAATAAAAGAAACAAGAGAAGAACTAAAAAAATTAGGTAATCCTTATTGGGATAAGATTATGCTGCTCATTGATTTTGAGCATATTGCTACACAAGGTGTTGACCCTAATGAAGAATTACAAGACTTGGCTAATAACGTGCCAGATGTTGGTAAGTATATTAAGTGTATTCATGCTAACTATCCAAGCCCCATGCATTCACATTTTCCGATTGAACTCGGTGATGACCGTATCTATAAACTATTATGGATATTGAAAGAAGCTGGGCTGGGAAAAGACCACACAACATATGTCCTCTTCGAGAGAGGTGGTTTCAAGGATCCATTTCAGTTGGCTGTCGTGGCTTTAAAGTTGATGATCAAATTTTTACAGCAGAATGTTTCACCAGATAAATTACCAGATGAATTCTATGGAGTTGCACCGCGTGGAATACTGTCAGAAGAGAGGCAATGGGTGACTGTGTATTATCATGCGATGGACCCCTTGAAAGGGCAACTTAAGATCCCAGAAGAAGAATATACATTCTTGGGTAGGGCTGCAACTGAAGCTGGCAAGAGGCCTGAAGAATGGAAGAAGGAGGAACTTAGATAATGTATAAGGATGAAGGACCACCCGATATTAGCAAGGAGCTAGCTAGTTCTGAAGCTACAATAACAAAAATTATTGAGGATATGGATTGTTTTGCTCCAAGGCCAAGGATTACAATTAATTATTCAGGACCAAACATAAGAGGTATAGTGAGAAAAACACCGGAAATACTCAGGGACGGTATGAGAATTACCGGGTTAAAAGTTTATATCGATGAATATTACTGCACTGTGACAGACCCAAATGAAATATATTTTCACATCCATTGGCATGGAGAACGTCAATTAGATTTCAGGACTAGGATGATGGGCTGGGTAAGGCTCAAGCATGGTGTTGTACACCCAGATGGTTCAGGCTCTGTAACGATTGAATTTTATGCTAAAGTAGTAACAGAATGGAGCAAGAAAACTATCCTGCAGAGAAATCCTCTGTATACTTTGCTTCTCAAGTTATACAACTATGTTTATTACGATGAAACTAGGAGAAAATTTGTTCGACAGTGCAAAGAGTATGAAGAACAAATGGTTACGATGATGAAAAACTTCTTGAAAATGATAGAAACTACTAAATACCCGAGGGTTTAACTCTTTCTTCCAAGTCAATCCTTTTGAGAATTTTTTTCACTTCACCAGGAACTAATTTTTCCCATTCTTTTTTTTCTCTTATCATGTTTCTTATTTTAGTGGCTGATATGCCATCATACATAAGGTGTTTTTTCACAGGAATGTTAAACGAATCAAAGCATCTTTTTGTCCAAACGTTCATCGTAAAAACAACATCGAAACTAACTTTCTTTAAAATATTTTCAACCCAAAGTTTATCATCGTGAACATCATCAATTCCTATTATTTCACACCTTTCTTTCCCAACCTCTTCATCTTTTAAAGACCTTTCTACCATATTTTTTCTCTCTATAAAAGTAAACGGGTTTTTATCAGTTTTTGATTCTTGGGAACTTCCGATGATTACAATAACCTTATCGTATTTTTTCAGGATCCATTTTATTACTTTTAAATGACCTAGATGGAACGGTTGAGCTCTAAGAACGAAACAAGCCTTTTTCATAATACCACATTAACCCTTATTCAAATAACTAAGAGTTTATTTTATTAAATTACTTATTAATTTAAATTCTTCTGTACCTGCTTTATCTAATAATTGGAATAAGATAATTTCAGTTGATGCAATAAATGCTCCTGATTCACGCATCCATTCAATTGCTATCGATTTATTTTTGATACTTCTTGAAGATATAGCATCTGCCACGACATAAACATCAATATTATTTTTTAAAGCATCTAAAACAGTTTTAAATATACAAACATGAGCTTCTATTCCAAACAATACGATTGAATCAACTTTCAATTCTTTAATTTTTTTTACAAATTCTTCAGAGCCAAAACAACTAAAGCTTATTTTTTCAATCAAAAATTTTTTATCAGGTAAATTAATTTCTTTTGATATATGTCCCAATCCTTTGGGATATTGTTCAGTGACTATCAAAGGAATGTTTAATATTTCTGAAGTTTTAATCAAAATATTCGAATTTTTTATAACTTCATTCACATCTTTGATTGCCGGGGCAAATTTTTCTTGTATATCGACAAGAACGAATGCAGTTTTTTTTCTATCTATCATTCCTAATTTGTCTGTATAAAAATCATTCTCTCGAATTTTACAAATACTTGGCATTTGTCTTTTATATTCAGTCTTCTTTAATCTTTGATAAATTTTTTTAACTAAAGATATTTCAACATTTAATTCTTTGGCTACTCGATTTGGGGTGAATTTTTTATCAGCTAACATAAAAAGAATTCTATCTAACTCATCGTATTTCACTCCTAACTCATCTTCATCTGATTGTCCTTTCCAAAACCCAGCTGAAGGTATTTTCTCAATTATATCTTTAGGTACTCTTAATTCCTTTGCTAGTTTTCTAACTTCTCTCTTGTATAAATTTCCCAAAGGCATCAAATCACAAGCTGCATCACCATGAAGAGTAAAATATCCTTGCAAGTATTCACTTTTGTTTCCAGTTCCAACAACCAATAATTTTTCTTTGTTCGCAAAATAATACAAGATACACATTCTAATTCTAGCCATGAGATTTCCGTTAACTAATCTATCCTTCAAATCCAAAGATTGTTCAAATGTTTTCAATATAGTATCAATTTCTATGATTTTGTATCTAACCCCCAATTTTTTGCAGATTTTGATGGCATCTTCAGTATCTTTTTTCTCATTAATTTTAGAAGGCATCATTGCTCCCAGAACATTATCCTTTCCTAATGCTTTGACACAGAGAAATAGAACAGTCGTTGAGTCAACACCCCCACTTAATCCAATCACTACACCTTTTGCTTTAGCATCTTCAATCATTTTTTTAATAAAACCTATAATTTTTTCTTTCATATTCTTATCGTCAGTTTTATCTTTGAATTTTATAAACTTTAAGATGATCTTTAGTAACAATTAAATACGTCAGAAATTCAATTATCATTATAATGATATGAAATCAAAATACTTTTTTATCACTGTCCTACTTGTAATGCTTTATTTATTAATTATACTGCAAACGGTTTTCTCTATAAATGAGTTTGAACAGTCTGGTGACGTAATAACCAAAAATATGCAATCTTCAACAATATACAAAAATTTGCAAGGTATACTTGTTTCTAAAAATGAGACGAAGCCAAAATATGAAGGTTATATAATCCAGTTTAAAGACATGCCAGTGATTGAATACAAAATAGAGATGGAGACGAATATAGAACAAAGAGAAAAAAAATTAATCGGATCCAACACGGTCTATAGGTATACAATAGGTTTATTTGAGTCTGCATCCATCGCAAATGACAAGTCTCTGATAGAAACTAGAATCAACGACCAAAGGAATAAGATTAGGGATTTACAAGAGAGATTAAAAGAGGAAGTTGAAAATAAAGATACTTCTCCACTGACCGGTCATGCAACTGCTATTGAATCGAAAGACTATGTCCTTGCTGAGTATCAAGATGTGTTTAGTGGTATTACTCTGAATATATCAGACAGCGAAGCCCAAGAACTTAAAAATTTAGATTATGTGAAAGATGTATATCCAAACTATGAAGTTCATACCCTCTTGATGGATTCTGTTCCTTTGATAAACGCAGATGATGTGTGGCAACAACAAGATGTTTCGGGTAGTAATGTTACTGGTAAAAATGTTACTATAGCTATAATAGATACAGGTATAGATTACACTCATCCTGATTTGGGTGGATGTCTTGGTCCTTCTTGTAAAGTTATAGGGGGTTATGATTTTGTTAATAATGATAATGACCCAATGGATGATTATTTTCATGGGACACACTGTGCTGGGATAGCTGCTGGTAATGGGACTTTAAAAGGCGTTGCACCAGATGCAAAATTAATAGCATATAAAGTGTGTGATTCTGGTGGTGGTTGTTGGTCAGATGATATAATCGCAGCCATAGAAAGAGCTGTTGATCCAAATCAAGATGGAGATTATTCTGATCATGTAGATGTTATTAGCATGAGTTTGGGTGGTTATGGAAACCCAGATGATCCTATGTCTCAAGCAGTTGATTCAGCTGCCCAAAATGGTGTTGTCGTGGTTGTTGCTGCTGGAAACTCCGGACCATATTCAAAAACAATTGGTAGTCCTGGAACTGCAAGAAAGGCAATAACAGTTGGTGCTACTTATAAAGCAAATTATCAGGCTTTTTGGTGGAATTGTACTCCTGGAGTATATACTTCATGTGGTAAATGTGGAGATGATGGAAAAGTATGGTGTAATTATTGGAGTGATGAAAATCCAAAAGTTGATCAAGTAACATCTTTTAGCTCAAGAGGTCCTACTTCTGCTGGAATAAAACCTGACGTTGTTGTACCGGGCGCAATAATTTGTGCAGCAAGATATGATTCTATCATCCCTAAAGGACAGCATCCTTACTATTATCCTTGTGTTGATGAAAAGCATGTTCAGTTGGCTGGAACTTCGATGGCAGCACCACATGTTGCTGGTACAGTAGCTTTATTGAAACAAGCACATCCTGATTGGACCCCAGATGAAATAAAGTATACATTAAGAAGTACGGCTATAGATTTGGGTTATGATGTTATTACTCAAGGATATGGAAAAATTGATATCTTGAAAGCTGTACAACTAGATCATGCTCCACCAATAGCTATTATAGATACAATTTATATTGTGAAAGGTATAATTGATATAAAAGGAGTGACAGACTCTGAATATTTTTCAAGTTATACTTTAGAATATGGAGAAGGTAGAGACCCAACTATATGGACAGAATTAATAACTTCTACGCAAAAAACAAATGGTATATTGTTAGCTAACTGGGATACGAGTCTAATAAGTGATGGGGAGTATACTTTAAGACTAATTGTGACTGATACCTATGGTTATAAGAGCGAAGATAGGATTTTTATAGCAATCGACAACAATTTACTGAATGGCTGGCCGGTAACATTGTATAAAGGAAGTGATTATACTGCAGATTCAAAACCAGTTGTAAAAGATATAAATAGGGATGGAAAAAATGAAGTAATTATTTCGTCGTATGGTAAGGTTTATGTTCTTGACAAGTCTGGCAATGTTCTAAGCGGTTGGCCACAAGAAACCGGTAATACGCAGACTTGGTTTGGACCTGCAGTCGCAGATATAAACAATGATCGTTATGAAGAAATAGTAGTAACTGCTGGGTCTTCATTGAATGTTTGGAATTGCAAGGGGAATAAAATATTTGGGATATCCAGTGAAACACTATTCAAGTACGGTCTCACGGAACCTACAATTGTTGATGTCAACAATGATGGCTTTAAGGATATTTTAGTACCAAACAATTATGGGACAATATATGCCTTTAATTATTTGGGTAAAATTTTATGGAGCAGACATTTAGAATATTTAGAACCTCCATATGATGCCAATGGGTTAAGAGTTGCCTCTGTTGCTGATTTGAACAATGATGGTTATCCTGAAATTTTAGTCTCTTCAAACCCTACTAGTTCTACTAATTTTCGCAGTAGCATATTCATATTGGACCATTATGGGAATATTATAAAAAAAATTATGTCTCCATCGCTATCTTCTTATATATGGCAAGTAGCAATTGCTGATATAAATAATGACGAAAAATATGAGATTGTTGATACAGGATATTTTCCGGATGATTATATTGGTATTTGGGATATTAATGGCAATCAATTATTATTAAAATATTTTGATAATGTAGTGGGCATACCGGCTATAGGAGATGTAAATAATGATTCCAGTTTAGAGATTGCATTTGGTTCGGGACAATTAATAGTAGTAGACAATAAAGGAAATATTTTAACTGGTTGGCCACAAAAACTTTCATCTTATGTTGGACCGATTGTAATAATAGGAGATGTAAATGGAGATGATTACCCAGAAATTATTACCAGTGATTTCAGTGGAAATATTTATATTTTTAATTATGATGGGTCTCTATACGCCAAAAAAATAACTGGTGATTTTACTCCTACAATGACTTTAGGGGATTTAGATAATGACAATAAAGTAGAATTAATCGCCCATTCTTATGATGGAAAACTATATGCTTGGAAATTTCCACTGAACTATAACAAGAATAAGCAGGAATGGGCAATGTTCCAACACGATGAAAGACATACAGGATTATATAAACCGATACTGAAACCTGACTTAATAATTGAAGATATCTGGAAGTCAAGTAATAAAATCAACTACAGAGTAAAGGATCAAGGTACAGCAACAGCTAATTCTAGTTACTCTAATTTATTGATAGATGATATTTACAAGTCTCAGAATTACGTCACTTCCTTGGCAGCAGGTTCTTCCATTAATAGGTACTTCCCTTATTCATGGGTTTGTTCAGGTTCTAGTGACAACATCACAGTATGTACTGATATCTATAATAATGTGTCTGAAAGTGATGAAAATAATAATTGTATGACAAGAATTATCAGCTGTTCAGGTGCAACTACGACCACAACTGTTCCAGCAACTACAACGACTATAGTAACATGTATTATGGATACATCTTATGCTCAATCTTGGTGTTATTCATCATGCAAACCTGATAATCATAGATATATTTATTGTGTCTGTGATTCGGAATATAATACATGTAATCCTAATAAATATTATTGCAGTGATAGCCTTAACAATAACAATTGGCCAACTTTTGATTGTAATACTTCACAACCAGTGACTACTACCACTACGAGTACAACAACTACTACGTCTACTACAACCACTATACCATTATCTGGAACAGTTACATATCAAATAAGTGCAACTAATGATGATGCATACTCTGGTTCTACTTATTTGCGTAACACAGACCCCGACATCTTCCCTGCTTATACTTGGTACAAGAATGGAATCAGATGGAAGATAGACATTCCTCCTGGCAGTAAGATAGACTCTGCTTATGTGAAAGCATTTCAGTATCTATATTCTGGGTCTTCCCCAACATCAACCAGTAGACTACAACTATTCATTCAATGTCCTTCTTTCGATACAGTTTTCTGGAACTGGGATGTTGATTCTAAATACGTGGACTGGCAAATAAATTTCCAAAACCCAGGTTCATGGATAACTTCTCCAGATATAAAAAATCTGATTCAAGATTTCATCAATCGCCCAGGCTATGTTCAAGGAAGCTATCTATGTCTAAGGCTGTATTATTCAACTGGAAATGATAGTAGTAATGGTCGATTTAGAACATACGATTTTAGTAGTAACTATGGATCTAAACTCGAAATCACATATTCAACAGAATCTACAACGACCACATCAACTTCCACAACTATTGGAACAACCAGTACAACTGCTTCTACATCAACTACAATAAATACGTCAACGACTACTGAACCAACTACTAGTACAACAATTTTAACAACAAGTACTGTTGTAAGTACCAGTACAACTTCATCAACGACGACCATAACTACAACTTCAACCACGACTATACCGGTTACAACAACAGTTCCGACAACAACCACTACGATTCCTGTAACCACAACAACTATACCCGGAGGACAAACAAAGACTTATCAAATTTCTTCCAAAGAAAATGATATTTATGCCCCTTCTTCTAGTCAAATCTATTTGTATAATCCTGAAGTGAGGTTTTCAAACACTAATTTTGCGTTTTTGAGATGGAAAATGGATATAGATCCTGCCAGTTCTATTATTTCAGTAAAACTCAAGATTACATCATACAATTTTGGTGATCTTTCCGATAAGCCTATGAAAATCTATTTGATAGACCAATCTAATTGTGATTCATTCATCAGCAATAATCCTTATAACAGACCGACTAGAACTTTTGTTGAAAGACAGACAAGAAGTTGGAATTATGGTACTGAATACTCTTATGATGTTACGAGTTTAGTTCAAGAGTATATGAGCATGGGGTATCAAATTAACAACTATATTTGTTTCAAGATAGGATATACTCAATCTCCTGATAAGATCTTCTATGCCTTTGATGGTAGTATTACAAAAGCAGCTAAGCTTGAACTAACTTACACACCACAGAGCACATCTCTTGGTATTTTAGTACACGCATTTGAGAAGTTAATAACAGATATAAGAAATCTATTTTTGTTCAAAACCTCTTGATTCCATTGCCAATGCCAAACGGTTTGACCTTTCTAACATCTTCGAAAACAACGGTATCATCACAGGAAAATACGTTCTGAAAAAATTTAAACTTTTAAAATTTAACCCCCTTGATTTTTGTACGTTTATGATTTTTATTGTCTCGTCCTTAACTAAAGGTAAAAGTCTAAAAGCTAACATGACTATGAGAGCAAGTTCATTCGGTAAGAAATTAAAAATTTCAGACAATTCTTTTACTGATGTTGTAGAAATGAAAATGAAGGCTACAGATAGTACAATGAATAACCTGAGTGATATTATAATACCAAAAACTAAACCTTCCAAACTGAACTTTAACGGAATGTATGTGAATGTATCAAGTACAATAATGAAAAAACAAATGATTGAAATTGGTTTAACCCATTCTGCTAATTTTGAATGAATTTTTAATAAAAAAATGCTGATGATAATTGCAATAAAAATCAATGAAATGCTTAGCAAATCCTTTATGAAAAGTATACATGTTGAAATTATTACTAAAAATAGAAGTTTAATTTTTGGGTTCATCTGCATAACCTTGGGATTTTTATACCGAGTTTCTTCAAGAGTTTAACTTTAGAAAAAATCTTATAGGTTGGGCCATCATCAACGATTCTTCCATCGTTCATTATCAAAACTCTATCAGCATATTCTGCTATCCAGTCGGTGTCATGTTCAATGATTAGAACAGTAGTACCCATCTTGTTTAATTTTTTTAATATTTTATGAATAATCTCTGTATTTTTATAGTCCAATTGGGATGTTGGCTCATCCAAGATTATTATTCTAGGTTCATTTACAATAACAGATGCTATACAGAGTTTTTGTTTTTGACCTTGAGAGAGTTTATTCGGATCTTCATTCTCGTATCCATTCAATCCAACTATATTCAAAGCATTTTTTATCCTTTTTTCTATTTTATCAAGTTTTAAATTTTTCAAAGAAAAAGCAACCTCATCTTTTATTGTCAAGTTAAATATTTGCCAATCAGGATCTTGAAATACTAGGCCAACATTCCTAGCGATTTCAGAGACTTCATGTTCTTTTGTGGATAGACCTTCTACTGTAACTTTACCAGAGAATTTTCCTCTAATAGAATTCGGTATCAAACCATTCAAGCAATAGGCCAATGTAGTTTTACCACAACCGGTCGATCCAACTAACCCTACGAATTCACCATCCTCAATCTTGAAGTTTACATCCTTCAACACTTTTCTATCTGTGTAAGAAAAACTTACATTCTCAACTTCTATTCCCATGTTGCAAACCGTTTGAAATTAAATTTGAAAACTAACATCCAAGCTACCATCACTTCCAATATACCTTGAATAGCATTCAAAGAAAAAATTATCCACCATGGCAACATTAGCATAGCTTTTTCAGGTGACCATCCAGTCCATATTGGCAGAGCAAAATAATAGTTAAAAGGGATAACAATAATTCCTCTCACGATTATCGATATAATTAAACAGAATGCTATGATTCTAGGTATTTTAAAATCCTTAAGTCTCAGTTTGTACAATCTTTGAAAAAACCAAGGTATTAACCACATAGACATTGTAGCAACCCATTTCATGATTGCGCCAAGCCAACTGCTGTAATCGAATAAAGTTATTATTATTGCTCCTGCTATTGAAACAAACAATGCAGCTCTTCCACGGTATAAAAAGAAAGCCAACATCCAGGGTATAGCAACTATATCGATCCACATACCCC
>CAZRNP010000010.1:0-26438 GCA_964601485.1 uncultured archaeon | reverse complement strand
CATGTTAGATGTAATGTTTGGGTCAACTATTATTTGAACTTTTGTTCTTTTTGGGCCGATTCCTGCTAAACTTAAAGTTGCGGCAACATTAACGTTAGAAGGAAATAATTTGACAGCTTCTTCTGCAGTACCTTCGTAGATGACCGTTGGTTTTTTGATTTCATTCAAATCCACATGATGTTTTTTGAAGAAAGGAGCACCTTCTAATGATTTTGGGGGCTTTGTTGTTTTTATCATCACTCTATCTATTCCATTGCCTGCAGATTTTATGCCGTCCAGCCCAACAATAGCGCCGGATGGTAAGTAGACTTTTAACTTGTTTTTCTCCGCAAGCTCTTTAATTTCTTGGAACAATCTTTCATCGACTAAAGCACCAGTGCTCATTATCATGACGTTCTTTTTAGCTCCCAAAATTTTCGGTATTAGAGCTCTGACTGCATCTTGAGAAGCTGCTTCTATAACTAAGTCTAAATCTTCTTCCAAAATTTCATCAAAATCCTTGTATTCTGTATGGAATTTTTTGGCGAATTCTATAACCTTTTTGACATCTATATCGTAAACAAACTTGAGTTCAGCATTGATTCTGTTTTCAATTATATTTTCAGCAATGATTGTGCCTATCGACCCGCAACCTATTAATGCAATCTTCATTCAATCAAGTAAAAACAGTGTTTTTGAGATTAATAATTTTTCTTTTAATATTCTATTTAAATAATATACTTTATTTTATATACATTATATCTAGAAAAAAAATAGAAAAAAAGAGGGACTTAATGGTCTTCTTGTTCAGCTGTTTCTTGTTTGCTATGGGCTGTAACCTGTTCTTCTGTAATATTCAATAGAATTTGGCCGAATGCAGCAATTGTCTCTAGGATTCCACCAATCAACGTAATCACTAGACCTGCTTGGAAAAGTGGATACACCGTTACAGGTGTTGTGATGGGTCTCATTTCGTCGTTGACTTCTTGCCAGCCATACTCATCTTTTATTTCCCATTGGGACGCGATTATAAGACCTGCAACTAAGAGCGCAATGCCTATCGTTACGAGGAGGCTGAATTTAACTATTTTCTTTGTCATTTCTCTCAACCTCATGCCGTGATGTTGATGTTCATTTCCATCCTTGAATATTCTCTGTCGTCTATCCATGGCCAGTCGTTTAAGATACGAACAACGATTTTTGCTTGTCCAATTGTAGCGAATGTAGGTGCAAACAGAGTGGTTCCAAACAAATAATGCCATTGGGGCATATAGTAACCTAGGTAGTTCCAAGACAACATACTGAGTAGAGATATCATCGTTGCATTACTGTCGTAGACTCTCATATCAACACACATTTGTGTCGCGTTAGGTAGTCCCCAGCTAAAATTGCACCAGAGCCAAAATTCATCGCCTCGTTGAAACTCTGTTTGTATTGTTCCCCTATAGTTGTCAAGTGTTTGCATTTCGTTCACGCTGACAAAGTATGCCGTTTCTGGTGTGATCATCGATTCTGTTGTTCCTGGTTGGGGTGGATCAGATCCTGGTGGATCTACATAGATCCAATCAATGAGCTGCGTGCTTCTGTGAGTCCAATCGGGCCACTCATCGAATGGCATAGCAGGTGCATACATTTTTAGTTCTGCACTAACATATGCCCAAGGCTTGAAACCAAGGGGTGTTCGAAAGCCGATTGCGAACTCACTGTAATCGAAGAAGATGCAACCGCTGACACTGCCCCAAAATTTCGATGGTTCGACATTCCATTCAATGTTGAAAGTACCGTTTTTGTATCCCGAATGGTATGATATGTACTTCTCAGCTGATGTTATAGAGAAGCCGATGCCGCCGTATGAAAGTCCTGTACTTAATCGTGAACTACCAACGTAGCCATTGACGGGGTAGTGACATGGTGGGTATTCTGTAGCTTGGTATGGCAAATGAACGCTCACTTTGCAGAATGATGGGTGATCAGTTGCTTCAGAGCTGTAGTAGTAGAGGTCCTCAATGTATATCTTCAACAACCAATTTTCATATGTTGCTGAATAGGTTCCATGCCAAAGTTGGACTATTGCTCTGGTTCTATTCTCATTACCTGTTGTATATGTCTCTTGACCCAACCCATCTGCTTCGTCTATTCTTTCGTTTACTGGTAAAGGATCATCGTAGTCAAAGTATAGTTTTGGTCCATCGATCAACATAGTAGTGGCTGAAGTAGCTTCTGCTGAAATCACAAATCCTGCCACCTTACCGAAGTCAAACTGTGAATCGATTATCCAATTGCCTAGTTGCCGAAGATTCAAGTCCTGACGGTAAAACAGACCATCAGCACTTATGTTGTATTCCAGTGCAGCGATGTATACCTCAGTGTAATCTTCGTTGAATTCGAAGAACTCAAAGAAAGAATTACCAGTGTGTCCTACTGGAGAAAGTAACTGATAGTATTTAACGTAGTCACATGTGCTCAAGTCCATTGGATAATTAGAGTAGAACAGAAGGTAATGGTGGTCGACGTATGATATGTCAATGATGCTACAGTTCCCAACAATAGTTGGCTCGTGAATCACATCTATATGGTTGCCTGGGTTGGAAGATTCGCACCAGTAGCCGAAGTAGCCGATCGTCAAGTACTCCTTGAGTCCAGAGGTTTCACGATGGGCATGTTCAGTTAACTCGTCGTAAAGTGGGTATGGACTTGTTGGTGGAATATATCCACAGATGCTAGAATATCCACTGATACTAGTGTTTGATTCGTTTGAATTATACGTTAATGGTGGTTCTATCTTAGGACTGTGTACATCGAAGGAACTCAGTTTTGCTGAAGATGGTAGAAAAGACAATGTTGACATTGTAGACAGGATCAGTACTGAGCATAGAGCGCTACTTAAAGTTTTCTTGTATTTCATTGTGTTTTTCCTCATTTTTTTCGCCCGTGGTCTTTTCCCGATTTGGCGAAACTGCTAATATTAGCAGTGAGTTTATCGGGCACGCCTCATGCGATTAATCAGAATTAGTAGTAAAGACTCTTCTTTCTAGTGAAGACATCTTGCAGAAATAAAAATGTAGTAATATCTCTAATCATTTCCAAGAGTGAAGATTGAGTTCAAAAAAAGAAAAAGGATCTCTTGGAATTACCAATTACATTCAAAGTAGCCTAGAACCCAGTCATGTGACAGTATTCTATTCAAACTTCTCATTCGTAGTGTATGTGTAAAAGAAAAGCATAAAAATCTTTGATTGAATTCCATTAGCTCTACCATTAGTTAATGTAAAAGAAAATTATTTAAAACTATTTTTAAGGGCAATTCCTGTGAGATTTGTATCGTTTCGAATTAGCAGCAAAATCAGTGTAAATAATATGCATTATTTCAAAAAAAAGAAAAAGGAAATTAGAGGTCTAAATTCTTCATTTGAAATCAGTGTTGTTCTATTACATACAGTAGCATTTGCCGCCTCCGCCTCTACTTGGTGGTACTGGTATGGTTGAATAGTACATTTGGTCGTCCCACATGTAGACCCATACTGGCGTTGGCCAGCACACCACTAACCCTGACCAAGCCTTCACGCTAAGTCTCCATTGAATGTCACTGTTTGTCGTCCAGAGTTTCGCTGCGAATCTAAGGTCTCTAGGATTCTCCCCTAACGGTAGTGGGTTCACAAGCCATCTAAGAGTATCCGTGTATTCACCGTATAAGTGAACGTCAGATAGAGGTAGCGATATTCCTATTGCAGGACCGCTCGGGGTAACTGAGATAGTGCATCCAGTAGTCATTCCTTCTGGTGGTCCCCAATCATCGAACGTCCCTAATGGCACATAAAGTTCCAAGTACTCTATCAAGTCGAAGAACGCCTGGCTGTCAGTGTGCAACAGCACGTCGAAACCGAAGAAGAACTTGCCATCAATCGCAGATTCGTGCTTCCAGACGTAGACTGTTGCTTGAAATTTGCCGTTAGCGCTAGTGAGATTTGCATGGTCATAGACAACACTTGCATGAGCGAGTTGTACGTTGGTTACGAATGGGTACAGGAACATTGCGACTAAAGCGAGCGAAGCAATCTTTTTTGGACTTATAGAGTGGTTTGAAAGAACTCCATTTTCCTCTATGTATATCGCTGTGCCTACTATTAAAAGACTCAGCACTGAAACCCAAAGGAAGGGGTTATCTAGCGGAGATAGAACTCTGTACAGCATTACGTCGAGTCCTATCGATGATGCTATAATGATTGCTGTGATCAACTCTGATTTTCTAGACTCCAAGAATAGCATGATTATAGAGCTAGAAAGCATTGTTACACCTGTAGAAATCAGTATCAATTCGATGGGGTTGCTGATGTGTCGTAGCATGATCAGTCGTATGAAAGCGTTTGCAAGGAGCACTATTATGCATACTCTACTGATGTTCAATTTCTTTGTTTTTTCTTCTGATTTTTGCATCATTTTCACCTCCGATGCATTTCTCGTACTACTTTAGACCTTCTCCTTTACTCCTCGTAGTTGTGTACGGTCTGTGGGATTGGACTTTTGTTCCAAATCTTCCACCCGTTACACTAATTCATTTTTCTAGAATAACTTTGATTTTTCACAAAAAAAAGAAGGTTGTGGGGTTTGGTTGAAATCTATTTAGGACTGCGCAAATTTTGTATACCAAGGACAAGCATTAGAGTTCCAATGAACATCAGTGCAACAAATACAATTTGACCATATATTAGGTCAAATTCCAATGCTTTAGCAATGACAGCAAAGCTTATTACTGCATAGGTTATGTAGAATGCAATCCATAGAGCTATTTTCTTCAATGTTTTTTCCTCCTACTGCTTTCTAATCGTCGCCTGTTTCTTCATACACAGGTGTTTTGCGTAGTCCTTCTCCTTTACTCCTCGTAGTTGTGTACGGTCTGTGGGATCGGACACTTGTTCCGAATCTTCCACCCGTTACACTAATCTATTTTTTCTAGAATGACTTTCTTTTGGGCTTAACTGTGAAATTTGTGAAATGAGTAAGAAAATGACTAAGATAGAAAAAGAGGAGAGGCAGTTATGGCGTTAAGTCTTCGAATATGATCTGGTCTTCGGCTGCCCACAGTACAGTTATTATGAAGTCTTTCAAACAAATTAATTCGCCAACATTGTGTTCGTTTATCGTTATTGTTTCTAGTCCATTATCAGTCTGATAACTGATGTAAGCCTCCAGTCCGTAGCCTTCATTGCATATTGCTTTATACGCTAGTCCTTCATAGGTCATATTATAGCCGAGCCGACAAACCCAACTGTGAAGTTCTACATGATATATACGACGGTTGCCTGGATTGTACTGCCAGCTTATGTCATCTGCGGCAAAACTAAGCGGTATATTGGCATGGGTATCGAATCCTACGTCATACCCCTCGTCAAATCCTACTCTATATCCTTCCTTGTACGCTGTGTCGTGTTCGAGCTTTGTGCTGATCGCTGAACTAACAGTTGCTACGATTAACGCCGTCACCAATACTGCCAAAATTATCTCATACATCTTTTTCAACGTCTCACCTCCCTCTTTCATGATAACTTTATCGGGAGTTATCCAACGGGACTTTTTTTATTCTGGGTTGAATTCCCATAGGTTCTTCTGTCACGGCCAGAACCGAACCATAATCTCTCTTTCGAGAGTGTGACTGTGAATTTTGTGATAGGATGATTAGGAATAGAAAAAGAGGGGTTGGGGTCATACGTTTGCTATTATGACAGCTATTAAAAATGCACCGATGAAACCTGCTACTACTGAGAGAACGAGAGCCCATGTTGCCCATGTCGAGTAATTAGTGTACCAAAGCCATGCCCATGCATTATTCCATGCAAAGATGAATTCCCATCCTTCATAGTGTGTCAGAGGATCTTTTATCCATTGATTGTTTAGAACATACTGCCACGCATCATAAGATAGCCAGTAGAAAGTCCCTGCTGAAATCGCTAGCCCACCGAGTACACAGACCCCAATTGCTAATATTGTTCTTCTATCCATTCTATATCCCTCCTATTAAAGGATACCCATGAACCTAGGAAAAGGGAGTAGAGACTATACTCTTTTGTGTAAAGACGATTCTCATCAAAAAATATTTACAATAACCTCTACTAACCTCTACTCAAGAATTATTCTACTTGTGTCTTTCGTTAGTCTTAAATGTTAATTGGCACATTCTCGACTATCTTTACTCCATAAATCCAAAGTCTCAGGTAAAATTCCTTGGTTTGACTTCTTCATTTATTATTGATGTGTGGTAAAAACATGAAATTTTGGCGTATTGTACTATGAAAGTTAAGCTTAAGAGCTTTATGGAATAGGCTAGATTTTCATAATGGAAATAAAAGAGACGTTGATTATGATATTTTTTCCATTCGTCTAATGCGATTTAAATTCAAGTATAACATTCGAATATAACAGGAAGATAACTTAAATTCTGACCAAATATCGAATTTTTTATCGTTCCAAATAGTTTTTGTCCATTCACTCAATGATACTATTTTCCCATTAACTATAATATATCCGGCTTCTTTCATCGGTACTAATGCATATCTCTTTAAAGGATATGAGTCTCGTAATTGTAATTCTTCCATTAATTCTTTGAGAGTCATTTCACTATTATTAGAGTATAAGGCATTAAAAATTCTAACAGGGCTTGTTTTGTTGAGACCACCCTTTTTTTTCCAAAAAAGACCAGTCGATTTTCCTTCTTTAACCATTCTATCATAATCTGCTATAACTTCTTTAAGTTCGAAATGTACTCTCGTTCTTGATCGCATACCATAAACATACACTTTTTGAACTTTTACGATTGGTGAACAACCGCACCCTCTTCCGTTAGACGGTATAAAAACATTTAACTTATCTAGTAAATCTATTATCCCATTCCTTTCAATTCCATTATAGGCATGACTGTAAGAATTATTTCCTTTTTCTTGTGATAACAAATAATCTAATTCTTTACACAAAACTCCAATTTCAGAAACGTAAGGATGATCTTTTATGGGGGTTAATTGTTGAAGCTGCATATTAGAAAAGAAGAATCTAATCTTTAAATCCTTTAATCATATCAACAATTTTTACTTTAGACATGTCCCTATTTAGAATGCTCTGCTCCATAATTTTCAATTCTTCTTAAACCTCTTCTTATGACATCATTTGCTGCTGCATACGATAATCTGATATAATCATATCCTTGAATTTTTTGTCCAAAGTGAATATCTGCAGTAACAGCAACTCCTGCTTTATACAGTAATTCTTTTCTTAATTCTTCTGCGTCAGCTACTCCAACTCTCTTACAAGCATCTGTAACGTTAGCCCAAGCATAAAATGCCCCTTTCGGTTGCTTACACGTTACTCCGGGTATATCGTTCAGACCTTCGACTATAATATCTCTTCTTTCTTTGAAAGTTTCTACCATCTCTTTTGCTGCATCTTGTGGTCCATTTAAAGCCTCGATTCCTGCGTGTTGAACAAAACTTGTAGCACAAGCAAATAAGTCTGTGGACAGTTTAGTAAAAGTATTGATAACTCCTTCATCTCGTATTGTTCCATAACCGAGTCTCCATCCAGTCATCGCGTATGTTTTCGAAAAACCATCCAAGATAATAGTTCTTTCTTGCATTTCTGGAATCGAAGCTATACTTTTAAATTCTCCCTCATACAAAATTCTGGAATAAATTTCGTCGGCCAGAACCCTCACTCGAGGATTAGGTAGTACTATATCTGATATTTGTTTCAAATCTTTCTCAGTCAGGGTACTTCCTGTGGGATTGTGAGGATAGTTTAATATCAAGAGTCTGGTATTTTCATTGATTTTATCTTTTAATTCATCGATATCAACTCTGAAGTCATTTTTTTCATGTAATATGTATGGGATGGCTTTTACCCCAAGGAATTCTACATCAGCTGTATAAACAGGATATCCTGGATTTGGATAGAGAATTTCATGACCTACTCCATGATCAGTAGATGCAGCGACAGCACCAAAAATAACAAATTTTGATCCAGGACCTGTGACAACATGCTTAGGATCAACATGGATACCTCTACTTTTAGAAAGGTAATTTGCAATAGCCTCTTTTAATTCTGGTATACCAGCTGATGCAGTATAGTGTGTTTTTCCCTCATTCAGTGCTTTTATTGCCGCTCCTCGGATATTTTCTGGTGTGACAAAATCTGGGTCGCCTATATGTAGTTCTATAGGATAAATTCCTTTCTTTTTTAATTCGTTCACTTCAGCTGAAACTACGAATGCTGTCTCTGTACCAAGATTTTTAGCTCTTTCTGATATTTCTGGTGTCATTTTAAAACCTGACAATAAAAATTTATAAAAAAATATTTCATCATTTAAAGATTTATAACTTAGGTATCAACTCAGAGTTCAACTAATTTTTTCACAACATCTTTCATGTCCAATTCTTTTTCCTTCCTCGATTTCATATCCCTAAGTTTATACTTTCCTTTCTTTACTTCCTCTGGCCCAACGATTAGAGTGAAGGGAATTCCTAAACTGTCAGCATATTCTAATTGTTTAGACAAGTTTCTATTCATCAAATCTACTAGACAAGGAACGTCATTTTTTCTCAGTTGTTTAGCTATTTTTATTACATCATCCTTTACTTTATCGTTCACGCATACGATGAAAACTTTTACTCTTGTCTTTGGCAAATTTAACATCTTCTCTTCTTTCATGACTTCTATTATCCTTTCTATTCCAAATGATATACCGATCGCAGGTGTTGGCCTTCCACCGAATATTTCAATTAACTTATCATACCTTCCACCACCGGCTAAACTACCGATGTTCTTTCCAGAAGTATCTAAAGCTTCAAAAATAGGGCCAGTGTAGTAATCCAAACCACGGGCAAGGCTGAAATCTATAACAACCTTATCAGTGAAACCATAACTCTTCGAGAAGTCAACCATCTCTTTCAATTCCTTCAAACCTTCCATTCCGATTTTCGTTTTATTCAGGATTCTCTCTCCTTCTTTCAATATTTTTTCAGGAGAACCCTCGAGTTTTATAAGCTTGAATAACTGACTGATTTGTTCTTTATCTAAGCCAGCATTCCCCAGTTCATTCTTTACAGTATCTTCGTCAAACTTGTCCAATTTATCTATCGCCCTGAAAACGTCAAACTTCTTTTCTTCAGGAACATTAATTAATTCGACAATGCCGGTGAGAATCTTCCTGTTGTTCAACTTTATACAGAATTTTTTAAAACCTAGATTTTCAAGAGTTTCCACGACTACAGCGAGAATTTCAGCATCGGCTTTCATGCTTGAACTACCGACAGTATCGATGTCGCACTGCCAGAACTCCCTGAAACGATCCTTTCTGATTTCTTCATATCTCCAAACCCTCCCGATACAGTATCTCTTGAAAGGTTTTGGTAACTGTGGGTTATTGGCAACTACTCTGGCTAGAGGAACTGTTAAATCGAATCTTAGTCCTAATTCTCTGTCAGACTTATCTTTGAAATAATAAATCTGATCTTTTATTGCATCCCCACCACCGCCTTTTGCCGCTAGTAACTCAAAATTCTCGAAAGCAGGAGTCTCGAAATTACTGAAACCGTATTTCTCAAAGTTTTTTTTCAAGACGTTCATCACATACTCTAGCCTAATCATTTCTTCGGGCAAAAAGTCTCTTGTCCCTCTTGGTGGTTGAAATTTTTCTGACATTTTTCATCACTTACAAATTTCATTTAGATTTTTTAATAGATAATGGTTGTCTTAATAAATCATAAAAATCTGAATAAAAACTCAGTATTAAGAGCATAATGCCAGCAATAACAAATAGATGAGCAAATATTGTCATTAACCTTCTGTATCTTTTAATATTTTTTCTGCACAAAAAAATTGTAAAGCCTATTACAAAAAAAATTACTGAGACTAACACTTCAAGATTAGGAACATAAACAATCGCAGAAAAGAAAACTGACATTAAAGCTACTATAGGTCCCCAATTTATTTGATTGTTTTGTTCTTGTAGCAAATTTCTAATTTTAGACAGTTCATATTTTATATCGTTTTGATTCGAAGATTTCATAAACATCATCTCTTTTTAGGGCCAGAGTCGGGAATCGAGCCCGATCCAGAGGTTCCACAGACCTCTATGCTAGCCTTTACACCACCCTGGCCATTCTCAGGAATAAGGATTAATCTATCTTTCAGAAGAAGAAACTTAACTCTAGATCCTTCTAACAACTTTAACTTAACTCTTAAACCGATAGGAATTGAAACCCTGCCTTTTGAATCGACCTTAGAAATAGAACTAAACTTTTCTCTTGTGAACTAATTCACCACTTGTGAAAACATTCACCTCTCATTTTTTACACCTTACAGTATTCATGTAAGAACTCATATAAATAGATTGAGGTGGGAATTAAATTATAAGAATTAATGTCTATATATTATAACTGGAAAAAGAAAAAAAGGGTTATTGATGAGTACTCTGCTGTTTTGTTAATTGATACATTGCTACTGCTAATGTCCCTGCTCCTAAGGCCCAAATTACATAAGGCACGAATGTCTCTAACGGACTGTAGAACTTTGACAGCCACAGAAAAGCAATTGTTGCAGCTAGCCAAATCAAGATGTATCGAAGCGATTTGTCCTTTTTCTTGTAGAAATCTTGCAGACAACCTATTGCGATGGCTACACCAGGTTCCACGAATGTCATGGTTGCATTGATCTCTGCACTGGATAAGAACAGAAGACCGATCCCATAGAACAACCAAAAACCACCTAGAAAGAGATTAATGATTATCGCTGATTCCGTGTGGTGATGATAGATACTGAGAACAAGGCCAACGGCATGCGCTTGAGCAGGTAAAAGTAAAAGAGCTAAACCAGCAGCTTTTGGTGGGATTATTTTGAGACTTAGTCCAGGCATAATCCAGCAGGCCATCCAAATTCCGAATAGTACGAATGCCACAGTGTTAAATGTTTTTTCTTCGCTCATTCTCTTCTCGCTCCTCCTTCAGTTTTTTGTTGACATTATTTAACCAGGCGTCTTCAAACCTGAGTAGTTTTCAAAAAAATAGAAAAACTACAAAGATCATTCTTGTCCCGAATTGTTGGTTAAATCATCTGAGTCGGGCCTCATCAGTAACTAGGAAAGATGATAACTATGAAAAAAAGAAAAGGGATGTGAGACGAATCGTTTCCTTAGGTAGTTCTCTAGCATCACTAATCCTCCCGTATCAGTTCTACGACTCCAGGGATAGCGTCTAGTCCGAGTTCCTCGACTTTCTCTAAGGTAGGAACGCCTTTTATATCCCATCCTCGTCTTTTGTACACTGCGACCATCAGTCCTCCGTACTCCCTCTCTCTGTGTTCCCTCAGAACCGCCATCTTCTCTTCCGTCGATTTGCCTGTTGGGTCGTAGTCTAACTTTTCCTTGAGTTGTTTATCATAACGTTCTTGGCGACTTTCGTACTCTTCTTTTGTTACAGGACCAACAGAGCGGTAAGGTATAACATCATCTTTGCTTGTGCCGAAGCCCATGCGTAGGTTGAAGATTCGTTGGAAGTTGTAGACTCTTTCGCTCATCTTTATGATGTCATCTGGCGTAGTTTTTATCCCTGTAACAGCGGAGAATAACCCGGCATATCTTTCCACGTGAACCATGACTTTGGCAGGTTCCTTTGTCTGTTTGTTGTCTTCTGGGATTACGTCGTTCCATGGGAGTTTGCATAGACCGTTTAGACCGAACCAGGTGCGAAACATGGGGAACCAATACAGGTTCTCGGCTTTCTGTTCAAAGGTGGGCATTAGATTGTGTACCATGTCCAAAAATATGAGCCAGGCTTCGTCATGCTGTGGTCCTTTCAAGGCGAGACCGTAACCTCCTTGCTGAGCTAGCGATTCCTTCGTAACGTACTCAGAGTATTCCAATCCCTTAGCTTCCATCCCAATGTCTTCCATGACCTTCGGGTCAGCACCGTATTTTTCTGCGAAGATTTGCTTCATTCGTCTGATTCCTTGGCCAACTATGATCCCGAAACCTTTACCTGCAGCCATCTGATGAACAAGTTTAAGTGCAGCTCTTTTGTTTCCGAATCTGAGGTTTAAACGGCCCGTGGCTTTCTTGTCGATAAGACCCATCTCGAAACATTCCATAGCGAAAGCAATGGCGGTACCAACTGAAATCGTGTCCAAGCCGTATACGTCGCAGTAGTAGTTCATCTCAATAACAAAGTTTGCGTTGAATATTCCACAGTTACTTCCCACGCCAGCGATGGTTTCGTATTCTGGTCCGTTTACAAAGACTTTCTGTCCTTTGTATGGGCCTGTCTTGAGCTCAAAATCTTTGACACCGTGTGCACATGACAGCGAACATCCCATCCAGCATCCGTCAAACCCTTTGTGGAATTTTCTGCGAAAGACTTCTCTACCCAGCTTTTCAGCATCAGGATGACTGCCAAAACGGTAATTGTTGACTGGTAGTAGGTCGAAGCTGTTCATGATCGGCACGAGGTGTGTAGTCCCAACTATGGACATCTCGTTCTGCTTAGGGTCAAGATCTCTGAGTTCTTGGTTGTATGCTCTGCCGAGTATTTTGACCTTTTCGGGGTCAGCAGGTCCGTTAGTTTCCACTGTAATCTTACCAGAGTATTTGACAACGATTGCCTTGATATGCTTGTCACGGAGAACAGTTCCTATTCCACCTCTTCCAGCCTGCTTAAACCTGTGAATCTTGCGGCCAGCATCGAACCACGAGAAGTTGAGGCAGCCAAACCTAGTGTTTTGTGCACCCGGGCCTGAGGAGACAACAGATATGCTTTGCGGCTTGTTGTCAGCCAGTTTTTTGGCCAGTATATCTACGAGTAGGTGTGTTTCTGATGGCAAGAGAGAAGCGTCTAAGATTTGAACTTTGTTAGTGTCGCTGTCGATGAAGATGACAACCTCGGAGTTTGCCTTTCCCTGAATTTCCAACGCATCCCATCCCGCATACTTGAGGTAAGGACCGAAATATCCGCCAACGTTCGAATCTATCACGCTGCCAGTCAAGGGCGATATTGAAACCGCGATGCTTTTTCCACTTCCTGGGAATGCTGGGATGCCGCCTAATGGGCCACAAGAGATGCAAATCTCGTTCTCAGGGTCGTCCCATCTGGTGATGCGATTATCGGGCAAAGCGTTCCATAGTAACATGAGGTTGAAGCCGCGACCACCAATGAACATCTTTTTCATCGATTCACTAACATGCCTGCTCTTGATTTTACCGGTTCCAACGTTTACATAGAGAGTTCTTTTGTTGTATCCTTTGACAACTGTTCCTGGAGGGTATTTGAATTCACTGATTGGATTTCCTGGAAAACTAGGTTCTTCGTCCATTTTGTATTCTTCCTTTTCTTCTGCATTATCCTCGAATAAACACACGAAAGACGATTGATGCAAAGAATTTTTAGATTACGCACTATACAGAAATCGACTAAAGACTGTTTCAGCCTTTCATTGTTTTTTTTGGTACGATGTGTGTTTATAGAGGAACATGAGTAAAATCATTTTTGGAGAAAAAAAGTTAAATAACCGATTATTTTAATTTTCCAATTTCTTTCTCAACAGCTTCCAGTATTTTATTTGTCTTAACTAATTTAGCCATTTTAGTGATATCATCGTACAACGGCCTGTCCTCATCCAAGAAATCAACATGTTTTCTTATCAAATCATAAGCAGCTTGACAACCTTTACCAGACTTCAACGGTTTTCTGAAGTCGAACCCTTGAGCAGCTCCCATCAATTCTATGCCTATGACAGCGTATGCATTTTCGAGTATCTGTTTTGTTTTTATAGCTGAAGTCATTCCCATACTCACGAAATCTTCTTGGTCAGCAGCCGTAGGAATAGATCCAGTTGCAGCAGGTGTCGACAAAACCCTGTTCTCACATACTAAAGCAGCAGATGTATATTGTACGAGCATCATTCCTGAGAACATCCCAGCCCCTTTTGTTAAGAATGGAGGTAAGCCTGCACTCAAATTTGAGTTTGTAAGCCTGTTGAACCTTCTTTCAGATATCACACACATCGTCGTTAATCCTATGCCTAAGAATTCAAGAGCGAATGCTAAAGGAGTTCCTTGGAAGTTTGCTCCAGTGAGACAAGTACCGCCATCATCCTCGAAAAACAACGGGTTATCAGCACCGGCATTCATTTCAGTCTCGAACATCTGTCTGGAAAATTTAAGAGTATCTTTTACTGCACCTATTACTTGCGGCGTGCTCCTAAGGCTGTATGATTCCTGAACTTTCTTGTCTTTCTGTGCTAAAATTTCACTTCCTTCAGTTATTTTTCTAATATTCTCTGCGCAATCTATCGCTCCAGGATATCCACGTGCTTTGTGCAATCTTTCATCGTATGCTTTCATGTTGGATTTCAAAACATCGATAGTCATCGCGGCAGCAATCTCTGAAGTTTTTATCAACCTATCAGCATCGAACACTTGTAATGATCCCATGCCACAGATGACATTAGAACCGTTTATTGTGGCTAAGCCGTCTCTTGCTTCATACTTTATCGTTTTTATACCTGCCTTTTCCATCGCTTCTTTTCCACTCATTCTTTTTCCTTGGTAGAAAGCTTCACCCTCTCCCATCGGGACTAGAGCCATCTGTCCCATCGGCGATAAATCTCCGCTAGCTCCGACAGAGCCTTTCTGGCACATGACAGGAGTAATGCCCTTATTGATCATGTCGACTAAAGTTTGAGTGATGACAGGCCTCATACCAGAATAACCTTTAGAATGAACGTTGATTCTCGTGACTATTGCTGCACGAGCATCATCCATTGCGACTGGCTCACCCCAACCAGCAGCGTGACTGTAGATCAAATATTTCTGGAAATCTTTAACTTGCTCAGGGGTTAAGAAAACTTCTGATAACTCACCGATACCGGTTGTGACGCCGTATAATTTTTCCTTTCTCTCGATTAATTTTTCAACAACCTTCCTGCAATTTTCAATCTTTTTCCAAGCCTCAGGAGAAACTTCTATTTTTTCGTTATCTCTCGCTACTTTAACTAATTTTTCAATCGTTAAACTTTTTCCATCTAGAACTACAGTCATCTAACTCCCTCCAAAAATTACTAATATATTTTACAATATTTGGAAAATAACACTAAATATTTATTTCCATTGTAAAGAAGGAATCTTAACTTTCTTCTTTTTTGCAGTCTCTATAGCCTCTTCGTAACCAGCATCTACATGCCTTGCCACGCCTATACCAGGATCAACGGTCAAGACTCTTTGTAATCTATTTTCTCTATCTTTCGTTCCATCAGCAACTATTACCATTCCAGCATGCAATGAATACCCGATACCAACCCCACCGCCATGATGAAAACTAACCCAACTTGCTCCTGACATTGTATTCAACGCAAAATTCAACAGAGGCCAATCAGCAACAGCATCACTCCCATCTTTCATCCCTTCCGTCTCACGGTATGGTGAAGCGACAGAACCACAATCTAAGTGATCTCTCCCGATGACTATTGGTGCCTTCAATTCTTTCGATTTTACAAGTTTGTTTATCGCAATTCCAAACTTAGCTCTATCTCCATAACCCAGCCAACATACTCTACTCGGCAAACCTTCAACAGGAACTTTCTTTCTCGCTTTTTCAATCCAACTTTTCAGAATTTTATCTTCAGGGAACATTTCAAGGACTAAATCGTCTATCACTCTTATATCGTTCACATCCCCAGATAATGCAGCCCATCTGAAAGGACCTCTTCCTTCACAAAACATAGGCCTGATGTATTCTATGACAAAACCAGGGTAGGAAAATTGACCGTCTGATTTTCTGATTTTAACTCCAGCTATTTCAGCCTGGGCTCTCAAGTTGTTTCCATAGTCAAAGACTATCGCTCCCCTCTCTTGCATTACAATCATAGCTTCAACATGTTTTTTTATCGATTCCAATGCTCTTTTTTTGTATAGTTCTGGTTTTTTTTCTTTCATTTCTTCAAGTTCTTCTAAATTTCCGATAGGGACATAATCCAACAAACTATGAGCAGGAGTTTGATCGGTGACTATGTCAGGGATTATATTTCTCTTGACTAATTCAGGATGGATTATAGCTGCGTTACCTACAAGACCGATAGACAAAGGTTCCTTATTTTGTCTTGCTTCTTGAACCCATTTCAACGCTTCCTCAAAATCATCAGTCATTTTGTCGCAATAACCTTGTTTAACTTTTTTCTCTATCCTGTCTTTTCTCACTTCCACGTCTAGTATGACAGCATCGTTCATCGTCGCAGCTAAGGGTTGAGCACCAGACATTGCTCCCATTCCAGCAGTCAAGATAAACTTTCCTTTCAATGAATCATTAAAATGTTTTTTTGCGATTGCAGCTAAAGTCTCATAAGTTCCTTGTAATATTCCTTGAGTGCCGATGTAAATCCATGAGCCTGCAGTCATCTGTCCGTACATCATCAATCCTTTCTTGTCTAGTTCATCGAAATGTTCTTGTGTTGCCCATTTTGGAACTAGGTTACTGTTAGCGATAACGACTCTTGGGCAATGTTCCCATGTTTTAGCTATGTAGACAGGTTTACCAGATTGAATACAAAGAGTCTCATCTTTCTCGAGTTCTTCCAGTGCTTGAACGATTCTGTTGTATTCTTTCCAGTTCCTTGCTACCCGACCACAACCACCGTAAACGATTAGATTATCAGGATCTTTAGCGACTATGGGGTTCAAGTTGTTCATCAACATTCTTAAAGCGGCTTCTGTATCCCACGTTTTACAATGAAGTTCAGTACCAGTATAAGCTTTGATAGGAAATTGTGGTCTTTCTTCAAAGTACATTGGTCTTGTCAGAACATCACCTGTCTTTTAATTTAATTTTAAAATATAAATTTTCTCTCCCGAGAACAAAAAATTCGATTGATCCCTGTTTTTATTGTATCAAAAATTCACTATTCTTGTAAAAGTTAGTTTTAAATCTCTTTTTAAGAGTAGAAATTTATCTAATTTGAATTTTTTGAAGCTGACGTGAACGAAATGAACCAAAAAATTGAATTTGATGTTAAAGAAACAGAAAGCCAGGTAGAGAAAGAGCAACTAATTGCTATTTTTAGGGAAGGGAATGTGGGAATAGGATATGATTCAAGCTACGACAAAGAACTTGTTGCTGTCGATAAAAGTGGGAATATTTTAGGTGGGATGCAAGTATCATTACAAGATAATGGGAGATATTCAGGCCAGCCTTGCCCGACGTACGTTGTTAATAACATTGGACTTGCAAAACGATTCTGGAAGAAAAAATCAGGTTTAGGAACTGCTTTAATCGACAAATTGAAAGAAGAATGTAGACAATATAAGGTGCATGCTATAGCTATTGGTTCTGAACGAGCTTCTGAACTTGCTTTTAGGAATGATTTTGAACTCCTATTTGCACCAGACCAATGGATTTTGTGTGTGGAACCAGAATGTAAATTATACTCAAACTGTGTTAGGAGAACAGATTTCCTGATAAGACAATATTCAAATAATATAACAGATCAAAGATTACTTTTTTGGGCAAATAAGTATCCAGTACTTGCAAAGTATCTAAAAAAACAAGGGTTTATTTGACACCCATGGACTAATCTTCTTATCCGCTGAAAATACTTTTATCTTCAAAAAATAATCAGATAGATATGAAAAATGTAGACTTACTCGTAATAAATGCAAAAGAATTGTTGACTCTTTCTGGTCCTGTGAGAGCAAGAATCGGTAAAGAAATGAGTGAATTAGAAATAATAAACGACGGTGCACTTGTAGTTGATAAAGGAAAAATCGTTGATGTTGGTAAAACAAGTCAAATAAAGAAACAGTACCGAGGAGAAAAAACTATAGATGCTAAAGGAAAAGTTGTGATGCCAGGGTTTGTCGACTCTCACACTCATCTTATTTTTGCAGGCACGAGAGAAGACGAACTTTCTATGAAACTGAAAGGTATGAGTTACATCGAAATTCTAAAAGCAGGCGGAGGCATACTAAAAACAGTAAGAGAAACGAGAAAAGCAAGTAAAAAAGAATTGTTCGATTTAACCAAAAGAAGACTAGATGTTATGTTAATGAACGGAACTACTACGATCGAAATAAAATCTGGATACGGTTTGACGACAAAAGACGAGATAAAATTATTGGAAGTTATCAACGAACTGAAAGAGAAACATACTGTCGATATAGTGTCGACATTTCTTGGTGCACATGCTATCCCGCCTGAATTAGATGCTGATGACTATGTTGATTTGATCGTCAATGAGATGATACCACTAATTACAAAAAAGAAACTTGCTAAATTCTGCGATGTTTTCTGCGAGAAAGGAGTTTTTTCTGTCGAACAATCCAGAAGAATTTTAACTGAAGGAAAAAAATACGGACTAAAACCAAAAATACATGCTGATGAGATTGTAAACACTAACGGAGCTGAATTGGCTGCAGAAGTCAATGCTATAAGTGCTGAACATTTGCTGAAATCATCAGAAGAAGGAATAAGGAAATTATCCAAATCTAAAGTGATTGCAACTCTATTGCCTGCCACTTCTTTCCATCTTGATACTAACTATGCGAACGCGAGGTTCATGATAGAGAATAACGTTCCTGTTGCTCTAGCCACAGACTTTAACCCAGGATGTTTGTGTTCTTCTATGCAGTTTGTCCTTAACCTTGCCTGCTATAAGTTGAAGATGACACCTGAGGAAGCAATAACAGCATCGACGATAAATTCTGCTTATGCGATTAATATGGGAAACGAAGTCGGGAGTTTAGAGGTCGGAAAGAAAGCTGACATTTTAATCATGGATGTTCCTAGTTACAAATTAATTCCTCAATGCTTAGGAGTTAATCTTGTCGAAAAAGTAATCAAGGACGGGACCATCAAATTTTCTGAGTAACGATTTTCATTATTTCACTGTTCAATTCAATCGATTTTTTAGTCAACTGAGTAACTTCTTCCGTAATTTTTGACACAAAGTTATCGTCTTTAATGAACTTTATGTTGATCATCACGTTTAGGGACGCACCTTGAATCCCAGCATTAGCAGTTATGGACGCAACCCCAGCATCGCTTACAGAATTAACGTTCCCTTTCTCTGCGATTATCCTTGCCAATTCCATCGATCTGTAACATTCTTTCATCGTTTTAAGGGGAACTTCAGTAGCTTTTTTCATCGCATCTTGAATTTTAACCTGCCTATCAGGGTTTTCTTTTGGTATTTTGTAAGCGGACATGACTTGGTTGAAAACACTAGTGTCTTCATCGATCAGTCCAGTCGCTCTTTTTCTTATCGCTTCAGATTCTTCCAAAACTTTTCTGATATCTTCAGTAACATTCTCGTATCCTTTCTTTCCTTCAGTCAGCCTGCAAACCATGGATGTAAGAGCAGAACTCAATGCCCCGAGTAGGGCGGATACACTCCCTCCACCAGGTGCTGGGGAAGAAGAAGCGAGTTCATCCAAGAATTCTTCTAATTTCATTTTGATTAACATCTACTCACTCAGCCTTTTTTCTAAAATTTGATTTTTACTGAATTTTTCAACCTTCAGGTATTTTTCAGCAACGTTTATCAACGCATTCATAGGGACTAAACCGATAATTTCACTACCAACAATCTCAACACCTTGTTTTTCAGCCTCTTCTTTTATCGCGTTAAAAACAGTAAGCATGGATGTAACCTCATAATTTAGTAAATTCATTGAAACTTGAACGATTCCTCTTTCTTTTATGTCAAAACCTTTTGCTTGGACTGCTTTGAAACCACCGCTACTCTCCCTTATTTTTCTAGCGATATCTTCTGCTATTTTTAGGTCTTTCGTGTTCAAGTTGACGTTGAAAGCTATCAACGGATACCTTGCACCGACAGCAGTTGCCCCAGCAGTCGGATGGAATTCACTCAAGCCAAAATCAGGCTTTCTATCAGGTTTTGTCTTTATTTCTTCTTTCAGTCCTTCATACTCACCCTTTCTTATGTTTGGTAAGCTAACTCTGTCTGATCTGGTTGCAGCTTCTGCATAAAGATACACAGGAATTTTCAATTTATTTGCGATTTCTTGTCCTAATTCTTTCGCTAATTTTATACATTCATCCATACTAATATCAGAAATAGGAACGAAAGGTATTACATCAGTTGCTCCAATCCTTGGATGTTCTCCTTTATGTTTGTTCATGTCGATGAGTTGAGCAGCCTTGGCAGTTGCGGCAAAAGCCGCCTTCTTGACAGATTCTGGTTCTCCTATGAAAGTAATTACACTTCGATTGTGATCGGGGTCGCTCTCTCTGTCTAGTAGTGTAACCTTATCCACTTTCTTTATCTCATCAACGATTGCATCAACAACTTTAGAATTCTTACCTTCACTAAAATTTGGAACGCATTCAACGATTTTCATATCTATTATTTTCAACAGTTTATTATAAAAAGTATTTGATGAGTGGTTTGAGTGAGTTTATATTATAATAATTAATGTATATATATTATAGATGGAAAAAAAGAATTGGGAGGAGGTCAGTATAGAACCTTCCATACTATAATTTCTGTTGCCCAGAAAAATACCGCTAGAATCGCTGCAATGATTGCGACGGCATAGTAGATGATAATGAGAGCATTTATGACAGGCAGCAGTAAAGGCAGTTGAACCAGTGTCAGAAAAGAAAATATTGTAGACACCCTTAGGATCCACGCCTGATGGTCATAAGTTTCAACTTTCCATCCTATAAGAAAAAGCACTAGAGTTATGACAGGGATTACCCAGTGTATTGGTGGGCTTAACGTATAGGATACGATTGTAGATATGGCAATGAGTGCGATTGATAGAATTAGCAGACAAAACAGCAATATGTTTCCGTAGTCTTCCCAATTATCTCTGTTTTTCCCCAAGAAAGTTTTTCTATACATTTTTTCACCTCCGACACCTTTCTCTTTGTATGCAAATTCCTCCATTCATTTGACGATGACGCCTCGGATGGGACTTGAACCCATGACTAACCGATTGAAAGTCGGCCGCTCTACCAATCTGAGCTACCGAGGCACTTATTTTCAAAGAAATAGAGGGAAAAGGGGAAAAAAAGGGAATTGGCGGTTTATGTCAGCGTTTTGAGCCATTCTTCGTCAACTACAACGAAGTGAAGGTCGCGGACTGTATACGTTGGGACTTCGGCAAACCTTGGTTCTACTTTCTTGCCATTGAGTTCTAGGTATCTTTCTGTGTTCATGAGTACGGTTAGCATTCGTTTGTTTTCTTCTGGATCCTCTGAAAGCTTCACAACTGTGGACATGACTGTGTTCGACTCACCCATTTGAATGAAGCCGAGTACGAATGGGACTTCGTCCATGAAGGCTCTGCCAGCAAATGCGCAGATTGATGATGTTTTGATGTTGGCTGATTCCTTTGTATATTCTATCCACTCCATATCAGAAGACTGGCACTCCGGACAGAAAGGCCTGGGTGGTAAGAATATGCCATGTTGTTTGCATTTGGTGGCCAGTATTTTCTTTTCTTCTGCTAGCGCTCTGAAAAACCTGCTAGTGCGTCCATAAGCTTTGTACTGATAGGTGGTATAGTCACGTATCGAGACGACAAGTTCTGGATGTCCCATGAGACGTTTGCTGCCAGGTGGAACTATGCCTTTTACGTTTAGTTTATTCGTGTCCATGCTATGGCCTCCTAATCAGATCGGAGGGAAATTCTGATAGTGGTCTTATGCGTTCCAAGTCGCTTTCCCGATTGCTCAGTATGTTGAATGTGACGTGACTACCTGTGCCAGCGTGACTGTGACCTGCGCCTAGTCTTGCATTTGCTACTTGTATAGGTCTTGGGATCTCTTTACCACCGTTGTCTGGTTTGAAGCGTTCGTTCCATTTTTTGAATACCTCGTCAATGTCACCCCTCAGTTGCAGATATGTGAAGAATATTTGCCATACACCGCTGCTTCCGACACTGTGTCCCATTCCAATGAGTCCTCCAGATGGGTTGATTGCTACTTCGCTGCCTATGTTGGCTTTTCCGCTCTCGACGAATTCGCCGCCTTTGCCATATGTGCAGAGACCAAGGTCTTCGTATGTTTGAATCTCACTGCTGCTGAAGGCGTCATGGATTTCGACAATATCCAGTTCCTTCAGTGGGTCTTCGACCTGCGCCATCCAGTAGGCTTGTTTTGCGCTCATTCTACCTGCACGGAAACTGTTTTGCCCTGGGTATCGAAGTTTTCTATATATTTCTCGCGTTCTTTCATCTTCATGAGGTAGAACTAGGTCGTATTCGTGAAGTCCACCTAGTTTGTCATATCGGTCCCCTGGTCTCATAGTATCAGTGCCCATTCCTGTACCGACTACCCATATTGGCTTATTAACGAGTTTGAGAGCGGTCTCCTTAGATGCGAGAATGACTACAGCTGCACCGTCTGACATGAGGCAACAGTTTCTCAACCGTAATGGCGTTGCGCAGAAACTTGATGCCATCACTTCT
Organism: uncultured archaeon; assembly: GCA_964601485.1. GTDB lineage: Archaea > Aenigmatarchaeota > Aenigmatarchaeia > CG10238-14 > CG10238-14 > JASEGC01. The sequence goes on along the minus strand of CAZRNP010000010.1, from coordinate 4,003 downwards.
TCTGCTGTGATTTCGCCAGTGACCTTTTCTTTTGAGTCCCTAGCAGCCCATGGGTTAAGCCAACTTGTTTGTGCGAACGGGTTTGATTGAGCATTTCGTCTGTTCTTCACGCTAACTGCTGCCATTTGACGTTGAAAAACGTCCACTGGAATACCGAAGGTTTTCATATACTCCGCTGCCATTGCGGCGTAGTATGCGGTGTAATATCCACCTTGTGGAAAGTCCCAGTCTGTGTCCGAGGCTAATGCGATGTATTCGTTGCCTTCGGCGGTGTCGACCAATGACATCTTTTCGAAACCGACAACTGCCACAACGTCTGCGAGCCCTGATGCTATGAGTGCGTATCCATTTTGGATGCCTATGCCGCCTGTTGCACCTCCTCCCATGGCTCTGAAACTTCTTTTCGGGTTCAATCCCAACGAATCAGCTATCATTGCCTCTCCAAGCAACTGACCAGCGAAATGATCGGAGAAATAGCTGATGACTGATGCGTCAATGTATCTGTTGTTGAATGGTTCACCCATCTGTTCTGTCAGGTCTTCTTGTGCCATCAAGAATGCTTGAACGCACATATCTGTGATGCTGCAGTCGGGTCTACCTTTGCCATGAGGGATTACTCCGCCGCCTATTACCGCCACTTCTCTTGGTTTGAATGTCATGCTTAGATTCCTCCTTTTTTAGCCCCATTTTTAACGTCTTTTGTTGACGTGGCAAATGGTGCAATCCTTAACCACTCCATTCGCTCAGCCACCCGGTAGCAGGTGCCCCTTTATACCTTATTCTAAAAAAAGGTATCCTTCAGGAGTAGGCTATTTAGTGTCTCGGTTTTTGCCGTGACTGTGAAATTTCTGATGGATGATAATAACAAACAACTCATCTTAATACCTTGAGTACAGAAAAAAGGGGTTTGGTGGCAAACTAATGTCTTGTTCGTTTACCACCCCGTATAAAGTTTCCTTTTTTCATTTTTTTCTCATCCCTACACATTCTATCAAACCCCTTCTTTTCGTTCAATAACTAATCAAAAAAGACTCAGAGGGAAAAAAAGAAATGCTACACCCCTTATAATTTGGTAGGGATATTTTGTGGTGCGTCAGTTTTTGCGGTTTGGAAATGGAACTGCTCATCCATACATCACTAGTCAACGCTTACATCATCCGCATCCTTTCCACATATCCCTACATGTGAAAAAAATTATCTTGATATTGGAGGTTGATAAAAAGAGGAAGAAGTGATGTTCCGATTATTCAAAACAAAAAAAGGGATTGTGGGTTGTCAATGATCTTTTAGTATGCCGCGCATGCTAATGAGAACAAATGAAAACAATGACACTAAAATTATAAGCATCGTGATGAAGAGCATAGCTAGATTATAAAAGGATTGTCCAGTATATGCAAAGCAGCAACTTACAGTCAATGAAACTATTATGCTCGATATTAGGATTAGTATTATAGTCTTCAATGTCTTCACCTCCTGGCGTTCACAATGAGTGAGAGATTTGTACAGACTTTATGACATGCAGGTATGTGTAGACTAAGTAGATCGCTGCATATGCCGTTAGAATAATCTCGAAGAATAGTATTACTGGATTCCTTTCAGTCGCTATAAAGAAGCCATGTTGAAATATGTCGGTAAACACTAGAATCTGTAGAAATACTGAGCCCCCAATACAAGACAAGCCAAGTGTATGGAATAGTATTCGAAGTCTTCTATTTATGTATCCCATTCCTTTCCCTCTCTATTTTCTTCCCACATCTCGGAAGAATTCCAACCTTTCATACATTCCATTTTTAGGAATTCATCACGTTTTCCAGGTTGTATAAGTGATGATTGTGATGTTTTAGTGAATACCATTTTTATTATATCTCATAAAGCCGCCCAGTCAATTCGTTTTTTTCACCTCCTTCATATTTTATTCCTCTGAAGACAGTGAGATCAAGAAAGACAATGATTTCAAACCAAAAAATAGAAGTTACAGTAAGCAAAAGTTAATCTAAAGACATCTTGTTTAAGTGATGTTTTTGTTATGTTTTTGTGTATTGGATAAAAGTATGATAGGAATAATTTTCTGAAATAAAAGTTAAATACCTGATTTCTATTAGGATAAGAACCTTCATCTACTGTACTTTTTTTCTATATCTTTCATCTTGTTAATTCTTCTCAAATGTCTATCTCCAAGGAATTCTGTCTTCAGCCAAACTTTAACCATGTCTTTAGCTGTCTTTTCATTTATCATCCTAGAACCAAACGTCAACACGTTAGCATCGTTATGTTCTCTGCTCAACTTCGCAGTTTCAATATTATGACAGAGAGCAGCTCTTATCCCAGAAACTTTATTGGCAGTCATACACATCCCGATACCAGAACCACATATCAGTATCCCTCTATCACACTCTTTCTTGGCAACGCTTTCAGCTATTTTCAGTCCATAATCAGGATAGTCCACAGATTCGTTACTATTAGTCCCAAAATCTTTATACTTGTAACCCAGCTCTTCCAAGAATTTCTTTATCTTTTCTTTTAGTTCAAAACCAGCATGATCAGAACCGATAGCAATTTTCATTAACTCACTCGATGTTAGCATGTCTTTTCTTTAAGTCCATCTCACCCTCTTCGTACAATTTCATGAGTTTTGTGATGACAGAATCGAGGAAAATCATCGTCGAAAGTTCAAACAGACCTCCTAGTGGAGTCAAAGGTTCATGTGCACCTGTCAATTGTCCGGATATATAATCATGTTTCATGCCTTTCATCTCTCTTCCACCTATCACAACGATGGAATCTGCTAACTTTGCAATGGGTGAATCCTTGAAAGATGTAATTACAACAATCGTAGCTTTGATTTCTTTCGCTGTTTTTACAGTTGTTAACGTAGCACTGGTCTTACCTGAACCTGAAATAGCTATTAAAAGATCGCCTGGTTTGACTGGAGGGCTAATAGTTTCTCCAACTACGTAAACATTGAAACCTAAGTGCATCAGACGCATGGCAAAAGCCCTACCAACCAAACCACTCCTGCCTGCTCCAGCAACGAAAATATTCCTGGAATGGACGAGTTTTTGCATGAATTCGTTCACTTGTTTCTCATTCAATTTATCCAAGACTTCTTTTATCATCTTGTTGATTTCTTTCGCAGTCTTTATTACCATTCAGACCATCTTTTCTAACACGAGTTTTGTTGCACGAGTTGGGTTTTTAGATTTTGTAATGAAACTCCCTATTATAATTATATCTGCTCCAGCTTTTATAACGTTTGGAACATCTTTATCTGTCAACCCACCAGCAGCAGAGATAGGAATTTTGACTTTTTTACACAATTCCCTTAATGTTGGATAGGGATATTTAGATTTCTTTTGTTGATCGATGCCGAGGTGTAATGACACCATGTTAACGCCAATTTTTTCTAACTCTTTAGCTCTTTTTACGGGATCTTTTACGTTGATTAAATCACAACATATTTTAACATCGTAATTTTTTCCAGCTTTAACCGCATCTTTTATCGTGTTATCGTCTGCTACGGCAAGGATTGAAACGACATCAGCATTAGCCTTTGCGGCCATTTCCACTTCTAAATAACCAACATCCATCGTTTTCATGTCAGCGACTATGATTTTATCAGGAAAATGTCCCTTCAATTCTGTTACTGCTTTTATTCCCTCAGACTTTATTAAAGGTGTTCCTGCCTCAAGAATGTGTACACCAGGGCATTTTTTGGCTATTCCTAAAGCTTTTTCAATACTCAACAAATCCAAAGCCACTTGAAGTTTAGTCATACAATATAATTTGTTAGAACTAGGGTTAATATTTTAATAAACACCATTTCTGTGTTCAAACCTAAGGAGTATCAGCTTATTTTGTTGAACAGTATAAATTAATCTAAAAGGTTTAACGTAAATCGTTCTTTCTCCTTTCAAATCGTATTTCAATGGTTTTCCTATATCTGGGCTTTTTAAAGATTTAATTCCATCTGGTCTTTGACCAGTGGATGGAATCTAGTTCTATA
>CAZRNP010000009.1:0-30299 GCA_964601485.1 uncultured archaeon | reverse complement strand
TTAAACATTTAATTCACTACAACAGCTTTTCCTTTTACATCCTCTAATTTCTTTATCGCGTTCTTAGAGAAATATTTTGCTTCGACTATCAATTGATTGTTAACCCTTCCAGAACCAAGGAGTTTATCATAGCCTAAATCTGATAGTTTAACTTTAATACCGTCTTTTTCTTTCTCGACTTTCTTTTCTTTCAATAATTGTTCGATCTTTGAATCTAAATCTCCCAAGTTGATTGTTTTGATTTCTACTTGTTGAGGCGGTTTCATTCCATGTTTACCGAAATGGTCCGGAAAGTATTTTATCATCCTCATTACTTTGTGTTTATGCAAGCCAGTTAAACCTCTACCGCCCCTGCTACCACTGCCTTTATGTTTTTTATGACTACCGAAACCACTTTTTCGTCCTCTTAACTTTCTGATTTTTCTCTCCCTTCTTACAACCATCAGATCATCCTCATTAAAAACTCATTTATCTTCTCTTTTCTATTCCCCAAAGCACCTTTAGGATAAGGTAATCTTTTGGCTTTTAGGCCATGTATGGGTGAATTTAACTTGAAGATAGGTTTTATTTCTTTTAAGTCTTTTAGCTTAACTTTACTTTCAATTAGAGCATCTGAAAGTTCATCAAAACTATCAAATTTAGTGGTTTTTTTCAGGTTTTTTTCGTCTATTGTTTTATCCCCAACACTCCTTCCTCTTTTTTTCAACAATTCAATCAGCGTTTGCTTATCGATTTTACCCCATGTTATGTAATCTTTGGTCTTTTTCAACATTCCCAGATAATCCCCATCTTCTGGTACAAGAACGCAGTTATTCACATAGCTCAGTTTCAACATTTTCAGAGTATCTTCTACTTCTTTACTCGTATCGACTGAACCACGAATTCTTACGACTGCAAACATGCCATCACTTTAACTATTTTTATATATTCTTGGTAATGAACTTTATAATTAATTTTTTTTAGTTGCTTCCTTAGGTATTATCATAGTTTTTTAAAAAGATAAGATTAAATGCTTTTTATTTGTATCAAATCCCTGTCATTCCGCATAGAAGGGGTTCAGGACAAAGGCTTTAAACATTTTTATACTGTTTAATTAATCTGTTTTAAAGGACTCAAACCCATTTATATTTAGGCTCAATCGTTCCCATTTACCTGAACCTTCTTCTAAAAAACCTTCTATTCCCAAAGTTTCTGTTTTCATGGGATTGATACTTGTTGAAAGGTAAATCCTGGAAATCTGAGATTTCCATTTTTTTGATATCGTAAGAAAAACTGTTTATTATTCTTCTGAACGAATCATGGTCTTCCCTACACAAAAGTGATATCGCTTTTCCAGACTCTCCTGCTCTGGCAGTTCTTCCTATCCTATTCGTATGGTCTTCTGCATCCCTTGGTATGTTGTAGTTGAAAATGTGTGTCACGTTTTTTATGTCCAACCCTCTTGCAGCGACATCTGTTGCAACTAGAACTCTTTTTATTCCTCTATGAAAACTTTCCATCACATCTTCTCTTCTTTGTTGTGATAGACCTCCATGTAAAGCTGTAGCATTTATACCGTTAGACTGAAGGTTTCTAGAAACAAGGTCTACCTCTCTTCGAGAGTTACAGAAAATAATCGCGAGGTTGGGTTTCTCTTGATTTATCAAATGTACTAACAACGAAAACTTTGTTTTATGGTCAATATCACAATAATATTGTCTTAAAACATCATCCCTGACTTTAGTCTCTGTCTTGATTTTCTTTGCATTATTTGTAAACTTTTCTCTGATTCTCATCAAACTCTCTGGCATGGTTGCGCTGAACATCAATGTCTGTCTATTTTTTGGGATGTGATTTTCAATCATCTCTATGTCATCGATAAAACCCATGTCGATCATCTTGTCTGCTTCATCTAAGACAAAGATTTTCAAGTTGTTTAAATCCAGATTTCCTCTCTGCATGTGATCTAGGATTCTTCCTGGTGTTCCAACAACAATCTCAGCTTTTCTCAGACCAAAGATCTGAGGGTTCATTGAGACTCCTCCGTATACCGTCTGTATGTAAAGCCCTTTGAAACGTGAGAATTTTGTTATATCACTTGCTATTTGCAGTGCCAATTCCCTTGTGGGAGCTAAGACGAGTGCTTGGATTCTACCACCTTTGACAACTTTCTCTACTAATGGTATCCCGAAAGCTGCTGTCTTGCCTGAGCCTGTTTCAGACTGTCCAATGACATCATAGCCTTGTTTAATAATAGGTATTGTTTCAAACTGAATTCTTGTCGGTTGTTCAAAACCGAGATCATTCAATGAGCCTAATATACTCTGTTCAATATTCATATCTTCGAATTTCATAATATCATCTCTTATTTTTTTAAAAGTCACAAAAGCAATAGAATTAGCATAATCGACTAACGCTATTTGTCACGGCTTTGTACTTTGAATTTAATTATAATGGAATAGAAACGTATTTAAAGCTTTGTTTTTTGGGATTTTATTCAACAAGCCACAAATGAATCAAACTTTTTATACTCAGAAAATAAATATATTTTGTTAAATGAGATAAAAATGGTTTTTTTGGAGAAATTAGAAGTAAGATAAAACCTTTGCTTCTCCTAAAAGCTTTAAAATTATTTAATGTTCGTGGGGTGTTTGAATGATTGAAAGGATAAATGGAATGGATGGGAATGGTAGATGCGTAAAGTGTGGAGAGAGACATTTGGTTTGTACTACGGAACAGAAAGGTAATGAATGGATTTGGAAAAAAAATTGTTCAGTTTGTAATGATTTAAAAGAAACACAAGTTTTTTAGTAAGAGAATTGGATGAAAACATTTCAATATAACTCAGAATCAGATAAGTTTTTGTTCTTGGAAAACAAATAATGAAACATGAAAAAAAATGATAAATTCTTTCCTGAAAGATTATCGAATACGACAGAATTAAAATGTCCCAAGTGCGGTTCAGATTTAAGAAAAAGCAGTGGGTCATGGACAACTAGAACCTTTTATTTTTGCCGTAAATGCGGTTATTCTGGAGAAACAGCAAAAATTTGAGAGACCTAGTCCTATTTAACCTCGCACTATAAATTAACCTATACGGATAACTTTAATTTCTACTATCGAGGATACTAGAGATCATCGTTTTCTGTCATAATTTGAGGAGTGAGTTTAATGAAACATGTATGCCCTTTATGTCATATTAGAAAGTCAACAAAGCTTTATCGTAGACATGTGAAGACTTGCGGTGGTTGTAAAACCAGGAGATAATTATGTCTAACATATCAATCCGTTGTGCGTATTGTGGTCAAATGACAAAACAAGACCATTGTGGTTTTTACAGAGGAATGAATGTTCATAACATACCCACCTGTAATTGTTTACAAGAAGCTATGAAAATAGCATCTTTAGAAGAATTCAACAAAAAGAAATGGTTCCTATAGTCCAAACACATTATAAACATCAATTCCGAATAAATCATAATGAAGATGTACGATTTTTGGAGGATAGTGGACAGAGTCATCTATGAATCTGATATTGTCTTAGAAGTTATAGATGCTCGTATGCCAAACCTCACCCGCAATAAAAAGGTAGAGAATAAGGTTCGAAGGAAAAGAAAGTTTCTCATACTGGTAATGAATAAATCGGATTTGATAACAAGAAAAATGAAAATGAATTTTTTGCAAAAGTTTAAGTCAAAGGAAGTAATTTTTGTCTCGTGTAAACAGAGGATAGGAATATTGGCTTTAAAAGAAAAGATTCTTAAACTGGCTAAAAAGATACGATATTCTAATGATATAAAAGTCGGTGTTGTTGGTTACCCTAACACAGGTAAATCAACAGTCATAAACACTCTTTCTGGCAGGTCGGCTGCAAAAACCTCACCTATCGCAGGGTTAACTAGAGGGGTTCAATGGATAAGGGGAGAAGGTAATATCATGTTTTTTGACACGCCAGGAGTGATACCCCTGGATGAGAAGGATGAGACAGAACAGGCATTAATGACAATTATAGACCCAAACAAACTGAAGAACCCAGACCTTGCAGCAATGAGAGTAATTCAATTGTTCCTGGATAACAACAAGAAAAGTTTGGAGAAATTCTATGGTGTGAGAATAGAGAGCGATGATACGTTTGAAATCCTATTGAAAATCGGAAAAAGAAAGAATTTTCTCTGGAAAGGCGGTAAAGTGGATGAAGTCAGGACTGCTCTAACTATAATAAGGGATTGGCAGAGAGGGAATTTACTCTTGAACACTGATGAAAACGTTAGAATAGAAAGAGTTAAATCTACATAAATCATCTTACTTTTAGGTAAAATCACGGTATCAACAATCATGCTCTAAAAATAGGAGGAATACAAATGGTGGCAAAAAAAACAGAAGAAGTAAAAGAAATAAAAGTAGCAAAAAGGATGGACGACAATGTTGTGTACGTAGGACAAAAACCAACGATGTCTTACGTTTTGGCAGTAATAACCCAGTTTACTGGGGGCTTAAAAGAAGTCCATTTGAAAGCAAGAGGAAGGTCGATCTCAAGGGCTGTAGATGTTGCAGAGATCGTTAAGAATCGCTTCCTTGGAGATGTCAAAATAAATGACATTGGAATCGGAACCGAGGAAAGAGAGGTTGAAGGGGGAAACAAAATCAACGTTTCCACTATTGACATAAAATTATTAAAATAAACCTCTTCTTTTTTTATTTTAATTTTTTTAAAAAATTCTCAGAATCAAATAGGTTTTTGTTCTGAAAAAACATAAATATGATTTAAGATTAGAGGGAAAAAATGACAAAATTTAAGATTAAAATCGAGAACATCGTTGCTTCAGCCACTTTAGGGATTAGAATACCTTTGGAAAAAATAGTCGAGTGTGTGGAAGGGACTGAGTATGAGCCAGAACAATTTCCAGGCTTGATCTACCGTATAGAGAGCCCTAAGTCAGCTATGCTGGTTTTCTCGTCTGGAAAGATTGTTTGTACGGGTGCAAGGAGCATCACAGATGTTAGGAAAGCCATAGAAAAAGTCGCAATGATGATAAGGTCAATAAAGATAGATGTTCCAGAAAAATGCAAGATACAAATCGAGAACATCGTTGCTTCAGCACAAATACCTGAAAGGCTGGACTTGGATAAAATCGCGTTCGAAGTGGAAAATTCGGAATACGAACCATCTCAATTTCCTGGCTTGGTCTACAGGATGAAAGACCCTAAGGCTACATTGTTGTTGTTTGGCTCGGGTAAAGTCATCTGCACTGGCATAAGGAAGGTTGAAGATGTAGAATGTGCTATGGATTTTTTGTTCAAAAAATTAAAGAATATAGATGCGCTTAAAAAAACTCCTGGCAAGTAAGCTCAGAGTTAGGTAGGGTTTATGTCTAAACCTTTTTCTCCTCTATTTTTTCTTGCTTTTATCATAGACATAGATTAAAGAACAGGATAAAAGGTATGAGACAATTATCCCTAAAATTTTCTCCGTAAACGGTATCTCTAGAGTTAAAAACAAGTCGAATAAACTTTCAAAAAATGCATCTGGCCCACCGACGAGGTTGATTGCTGTTTTAGACAAACATTCAACTTCAGTAAAGAAACAGTACAAAAAACCATAGATTATACCGCATAGTATAAAGGCTATTACTATTTTTCTCCAATCAGGTCTTAGGAATTCTTTCAATCCCATGATTTAATTTTATTGCATGAAAATAAAAGTTTTTCAATTAAATAAGTAAAGTATTGTTCAACAGGAAGTGTCGGGTTGTCTCAGATAGAACCGCCTAAAATAGTGATCAAAGAAAATGCAGTCGACGAAATCCCTAGCATCTTGAAGGAACTAGACGATTTTAAAAATATACTCCTCGTTTCCGGAAGAACCACTCATAGGTTAATAGGAAAGAAAATGTCAGGAATTTTGACTGAAAATGACTACAAGGTTGATACTGTCTTAGTTGAGGAATGCAACCATTCAACTGTTGAAAGAATAAAGAAAACGGGTCAAGGGTTGAAACCAGATTTAATCATCGGTATTGGCGGTGGGAAGAACATAGACGTGGCTAAGGCTGTCTCATACTATCTTGGAATCCCTTGTTTTAGCGTTCCTACAATCCCTTCACACGACGGTATAGCGTCTGATAGGGCTGTAATCTCGAAAGGAAAGAAAAAATACCCTGTTGTCGGAAAGTTACCGATAGCAATAGTCGCTGACATTGAAATCTTATCTAAAGCCCCTTTTAAGTTCTTTGCAGCTGGTTGTGGGGATGTTATAGCCAAGCGTACAGCAGTCTTGGACTGGCAACTAGCAAGGAATGAAACAGGGGAAGAATACGATGATTTTTCTGCAAAATTAGCCTCTTCTGCTGCTGATACGATAATAAACAATTCAAAACAATACGAGAAACATTACAATTCTTCTGTTGAATTGTTAGTTAAAGCGTTGATATCCTGCGGGATTGCTATGGCTACTGCTAAATCCTCCAGGCCTTGTTCTGGTTCTGAACATATGTTCTGTCATGCAATAGATTTCCTGTATCCTGAAAATACGGCCTTACACGGGGAAAAGGTTGCTCTCGGGACGTATATCATGGCTTTCTTGCATGATATCGATTATGATGAGATTAAAGAAGTACTATTGTCCTATAAACTGCCAGTCAACCATGAACAAATTCAAATTCCATCTAAGATATTAGTTAAAGCTTTATCGACTGCTCATGAGATAAGAAGTGATAAAAGACTTACGATTCTAAGAGATGGAATAAAAACAGAAGAAGCTGAGAATATATTAAAGAAACTTAGAATCAGATAGATTTTTTCTTTCTTACAGGCTTAATCCTTTGTCCCAAAACCCTTAACCTACCCTTAATCATCTGAATTATAGGGGTTTTAGCCCATTTCAAGTCAAAATGATCATCGACTTCAATCCAAGGCTCATTCCCGATTTTGATGTAAGTGACTGGGTATTCTTTGGTTGACAAATCATGGATAGCTTCCTGGAAATAAAAATGAGGTCCTCTTTCTCTTATTATCTTCTTTATGCTGTCAAGGAACGCTCTTCCACCGATTTTACTGAACTTTATTATCCCTATATCCTCACCGTAAGATTCTGATGGGTCCAATTCTTTGCTAACAGCAGTGATCCTACCGTTACCGTCAGTATAAACCTTCATTTCTTCAGTCCCGACAGTCCCTTGGTTGTCTACTGCTAGGACGATATCGCCATGTTTTTCCATTAGTCTAGAAAGGATGAAGGGTGAGAATAGGTCATCGGCGTTTATCAGAATGAATTCATCTTCTGATAGGTATCCAGAAGCAAGGTTGACACTGAGGATGTTTTCAGTCGTATTATACCATTTATTGTGGCAGTAAGTGATGTTCAAACCCCATCTAGAGCCGTTTCCTACGTATTCATGGATTAATTCATCCTTGTAACCAGTAACAATGAGCACATCCTCTATTCCACACTCTTTAATATTCGTCAAAATATGGCCAAGAATGGGTTTGTCTTCTACTTTGATCAATGTTTTCGGTATTCTGTCAGTAATCGGTTTTAATCTTTTTCCCATACCCGCCGCTAAAATTAAGGCTTTCATGGGTATAACTTCCATTGACTTAAGTCTTGATTTATGAAGTAGTAAACTTAAATTTTTATGCATTCTAGAATATATATTTATTTTTAACTAGTATGTAGTAAATGATATACGTATATCACTGATAAACTATTTTTTCCTCGAGTATGATAACTTTTCCACCGTTTTGTTTAATGAATTCTGCTATTTGTTTTAACTTGTCAAGATCATCATGCCTCCAAACTGAATGCTGGAACATCGTGGCGTTCATCTTGCTCAATTCTCGGTTGATTTTCAGCCTGGCAGCACTTTTTGACTTTTCTAAATCATACATTAAAAGGAAAGACATGCCATCAATATGATATACGTATATCAGTGTTTAAGTATTTTATGCTTGATATACGTATATCAACATATTATCCTGAATCAATAATCTTAAATAAACCTAAATCCTAAATCAATTTTTGATTGGTGAGTTATTGTCGATCAAGAAAAGAGACATAATAAAGTTACTATTGAAAAGTAGAAAAGGTTTGTTTCAAGCCAAGGAATACAACAAGAAAGCCAAGGAATTCTGGAAGAACAAGCAGACCAAGTTTACTGAAGAGATAAGACAAATATTGACTTCTAACACTGATTTACAGCTAACCAAGCTATCCAAGGATTTTGTCAGACAGACTGGTTTTAAGGAACTAATCTGTAGTGTGGATGAAATCCATGAGTCCAAGAAGGTTTTAAACGGCCCTGATAAGAAGTTCGTGATGAACGATTTTGTCAATTATGCAACTAGAACTGGGTTTTTAACGGTTGTTATAGCCCCTGCCATCGCAGCAGCAGACGGCCTAGGCGATATAAGAGAAGAAGTAATGGATGAGTGGCTGTACGGAATCGGCATTTGCCTACCCGTGAGCGCTGATGTATGCGATTCTATCATAGATAAGGAAGTCATGAAACATCCTTCCATTCCTGAAAAGACGTGGGTTACCTGTCATAAGCTGTGTTCTGCCATCATATTCCAGATAGGAATGGACCATATCAAGAACATAAAAACTGGTGATAAGAATTTGGATAAAAGGATCATAGCTAGGCTGAACAAGGGAGTAGAAAAAGTGTGTGAAAAGCAGATGATGGATTTTGAAGTCAAAAATTTAGATTATGTTGACGTACCAACACTAGAAGAGATATATGACGGGAAAATTTGCGAGATAGAGGCTACTGTTTTTGGCACTCTACCTTCTAATAAAACAGATATAGTCAGAGTTTTTGAGGAAGGAGCACGCTTTTTCGCTGGGGAATTACAAGTTGTCGATGATTTCGAGGATCTTTTAGGGGATACTAACCTTCAAAAACTACCAGAAGTACCCAAACCATCCTTCTTCTTGACGTATTGTATCGACCTTTGGAGATCTGAAAGAAGAGATATGGAAGGTATAATGAGAGAAGCAGCGAGAAAAACTTGGGAAAGGGGTCAAGAATATAATCAAGAAGTAATGAATGCCTTCAACAGGTTGCCGAAAGGCTTTAAGACTAAACCGTTCTTTGAGGTCACTTTATGGTATTATAATAAAGTTTTGAAAGATAGACTTAATCGGTTCTTGAAAGGAAAGACTTATCCTCAGATTAAAAATCAATTGATGGGTTTATTAAAAGAAAGTTAGACAAAATTTCTTCGGCACTTTTTAGATAGAGGCCTCGGCAATATTCTTTTAACGTAATTATCCAACACAAAAAGAATAAAAGTTTAACTTTCTTAATTTAGACATATGACAGCAACTCTTACTGCGTCTCTTCAATCACAACGAATTGATCCCTTAAGAGTAAAACACTTTCATGTTTATGCTAAAGATTTAATTGGTACCCAAGTGTATGACTCCCCTTCTGCTGAACGAATTCTTGGTACAGTCGAAAATTTTCTTTTTGCTCCAGTCGATGACGAAGGAATTATTGTAGGGATTAAAACAAGTAGTCCTAAGTACTCTGTACTAAATCCAGAGTCAGTTTATTGGTGGTTAGAACTTGGAAAAAATAGAAAATTTGCAGTATTGAACGGTAGACCAGAACCAAAATATTATTTAGATCCTGCAATTTCTATTGGTGATAAGATTATTTACAGAGGCAGAAAATTGCCTGTCGTTGATGCAACAGTATTTGGTGTAGTTTATGCTAATTTAGGTAAAGTACCGGAATTCCCAAATACAAAAGGTTATACAAGCGAGTATCAGTTTATTGATGATATTTTTTTGGAATATGGAAGTATGAAACAACCAAATAGATTGATAGCAATTAAAAGATGGGATATGCCTAATGCTATTGATTTTAAAAATAAGACACTCTTAACAAAACCAAAAGAATTAGGTTTTACTACTAAAGAAGAAGTTGATAAGATTTTGGAAGATGCGAACACCCCTAACAGAAGGGGGTTTAATTTAGGGGAAACATCGTAATTTTTCAAAATTTCCTATGCATCCTATGGCCGACCTCGGCCTATATTTTATGGTGCCTCAGAAACTTAACTAGAAAGTATACCTTTCTGGTCCAACTTCACTGAAAATAACAGCCACTTTCGGTTTTTTACCTTCATTCTTTTTTTTGTCGTAAAGACCTTCATCGATAAAGACTCTCTCTTCTTCCCTCTGTCTTCTTATCCTTTCTCTATCTCCTTCTACATACGAACTCTGCAAAAAGTAAGGCATATTCCTCACGTTAGCTCTTAGTGCTAAAGCCACAAGAAAAACAATCTGTCTGTCACTCCAGTTCACGCTAGAAGACCCTTGCTGAACGTAAATAAGGCTTTCATGCTCAACCTTCTCAGGGAGAGTCATGCTTTCAGGTACACCTTGACCTTTTGTGAACCTTATGACAGAATTTATGTTAGGCATATCCTTGAATGACTTTATATTTGCTAAGGCCCATTCCCTCGAGAAATTGATGAATATATGAACAGTAAACTCGTTTTTGGCCGTTAAATCTTCAAGCATCTTTAAGTGTTTCCTCAAATCCTCATTCTTACCATCTGGTATGAATGAAGAATCGAATTTACCTATGAATTTCAGCCTTATGTTATTTTTCCTGACAAAATCAAGCCAGTCTGGGACAACTTTAACTAATGCTGAATAGATGTTACCGTAATCCTTCCTTTTTTGATGGAATTCTTCGAAGACGTTGACATAACAAGCATTTCCACCGACTGTTTTAATGACATGGACAAACCTCTTTGAAAAGTCACTACCATCCACGTAAGCTGCTTCACCTTCTAGGTTAGAAGCGGTCCTAGTCCCGTCTGTCATCAAATATATTACAGTCTTCTTCATGTTTTCTTCTGGGTTCTTTATGCCCAGTTTTTGACATGCTTCTTCGAACGTTCTCAGTATTTTTTCTTCGCTCGGTAATTGGTACAAGCAAACACCTTAGATAAGTTATGGATACAGTATTCAAATATTTAAGGAATGGATATTTTCAAATAATTTTAATCGTATATGATAATCATGGAAGAATTAAAATATCGCTGTTCCCTAAGAAGCCCAGGCGGTGGAGTCGTCGAAAAGGTATTGACAGAAGGGGAGCTAAAACTGTTAGAAAATGAAGGATGGTTCATCATCAATAAAGCATTGTACGATGAGAAATCATATTAAAATAAAATCAGATAATGTTTTAAATGGAAGAAATCATCAAAGATGGGATAAAAAACGGGCTTAAGACTTGCTTGGACCTAGCAAAAACTATCGTTCCTGTAATTTTTATCTTTACTTTCCTTAAACAAACAGTCATTTTCGAAAAAATAGCAAGCTTTCTTTCACCGCTCATGAATTTAATAGGGTTACCTGGGTCTGCCACGTTCACCATAATACTAGGCTTTTTCTTCAGTTTGTATGCTGCGATAGGCGCGATAATACCTTTACACATGACGGCCAAACAGGTGACTATAGTAGCCATGATGCTACTTACATCGCATACCTTAATCATCGAAGGTGCTGTGTTGAAAAAATTGAGAGTAAAATACATCACCCTGATTGCTTTCAGGATAGTCATGGCGTTTGTCATCGGCTTTTTCGTGAACATCGTGATGGCATGAACTGGCTGGATGTATTATTCGAAGCTTCGGTCCAGAGTGCTAGGACTATGGGATTAGTCATAGCTATAGTCGTGCCGCTTGTAACTGTGTTTGAAATACTGCTAAAGAAGAAAATTTTGGATAAAACGTCAAAGAAGTTCTCTTCTGCGATGAGATGGTTTAACTTGCCTGGAAGTGCTGTATTTCCGCTAATAGTTGGCTTAGGCATGGGCATTGCTTATGGTGCTGGCGTGCTTTACAGGTACCAGCAGAAAAATATACTGAAAGCAAAGGATTTTAACATAATCTGCACGATCCTTTGCCTCTGCCATTCTATAATCGAGGATACGGTACTTTTTACAGTCATAGGAGCTAGTTTTGTATGGGTTTTTGGCGTTAGGGTTATCATAGCAATAATAGTCGTTAAGTTTCTGTTGGTGTTAGGAAAAACCATTCCAAAATTAGATTTTTTTAAAGGAAAGTAAAAAATTAATGAATAAATAAACCGAAGATTATCTATGTGCAATCACTAATACTTTTTGATTACCGGATAAATTATCAAAAAAACCTAATTTTTCTGCATACCAACCATTTTTACCTAATTGTCCAAGGAGTAGTTCATAAGTAGCTTCATTTATTCCAGGAACGAAAGCATATAAACCTTCTTTTCGATCCATTAAAATGTCACTCATGTAGCATATTTTAAGTCCAGTTTTACTTAAATTTTCTACCCATATTTCTGTCATTCTTCTTATACGTCCTTGTTCTGTAGTTTGTTCAGTAGCCCATACATCGATTCCAGATGATAAAATCCTTCCGATAGCACCGTTGACAGTATAAACAGGGTTTCTGGGTATGGTGTATTCTAATATTTTATTTATGTCTTTATCATCTATCCCGTCTCCTAATGTGTGAACAGGATTAGTATTGTCTTTTGATTCCAAAAATTCTCTTAGTTCTTCTGGTGTACGTTCACCTCTAACATTGACAGTGACATACTTACCTTTCCACCCATACAGTTCTTTTAATATTTCATGTACACGAGCTTCCTCGATAGCATTTGCTGCTTCTATGACTAAATCATGATCATTTTCAGCTATTCGTTTAGCCATTAAATCTTTGGAGTTCATTTTAATAACGCCTTTTTATAACCAACTCTAACTACTATTTAAGATTTTCTATTTTTCATCACATAATAGTAATAATACGTGGATAAAATATTCCTGTATTTTCTACACACAGGAGACTGATTTCCACATGAAAAATGATTTAAACAACCTTTCAAAAACATGTTACCATGAGATTTGGCATATCATCTGTAATCTACGAGTCTGAATTCATAAGTTTGGCAAAGAAAATCAAAGAATTGGATAAACTTTATTTGAAGTACGTCGATGCTATCGTAAGTTTTGCGTTAAAACACAATTTTAAAATAATAGAACTATCTGGTTTTTTAGAAAATATCTCAGAAGTCTTGCCTTCTATAACTGATGAAATAAAGAAAAAGATTGAACCATTCGAAGAAGTTTCATTTCACGTTCCAATTAGGCTTAGACCTGTAGAAGAAACTAAAAAAACTATTTTAGCCGTAAAAGAACTCGGTGGAAAAGTAATCGTCTATCATCCAGATTATAGGATCCCTCCATTTAAGACAGAAGATGAAAGAGAAGAAAACATCCTAGAGCTGATATCTTTCTGTAAAAAAAATGGTTTAATGTTCTGTTTAGAGAACTTGCCGTTGGAAGTTAAAAAATTCCATGAACCAGGAGAATTCGATTTTTACATCAAGAAAGGTGCTTACTTTACTTTAGACACAGGCCATGCTGTTATTTGTGGTTTAGACCCTGGCTCATTCTTGGACAGGTTTGGAGATAAGGTCAAGAACATCCATCTGCAGAGTGGTTTCAGGGGAAAGCCAGATAAACACTATGCAATCGGAAATGGGGAATTTGATTACATGAGTTTTTTCAAAAAATTGAAGGATGTGGGCTATGATGGACTTTTGATATTAGAGATGTTGTCCGAGAAGACTGCTTTAGATAGTATAAATCAACTTAAAAAATCACGTTTGTTTTAAGAGTTATTTAGAAGTCCTGTACCCATGCAAATTTTTTAGCGCATCAAAAGTGGCTTTAATGAGGTTTATCCTGGTTGCTGTGTCCCCTAAACTCTTGCCCCATACATCCTTTACTCCAGCCAGTTGCATTACCTTTTTACTCTCATCATCCACAACCAAACCTATACCTTTTGGAGCAGGTAAAAGTCTTATTCTTACAGAGCCCCCCTTACCTTCGGTTTTGAATGGTATAGAATGAGACTGCCCACAGTCACATTCCCAAGAGCCACATCCCCGGGGAACTTTTATTATACTCAATTTCGCCTTTTCTATGGCTTTTTCTATGGCATTTCTGCTGTCTACTCCACTCCCCTTACCTACACCAACCAGCCCATCTTTGTTCCCTACTATAGCAAAGGCAGTAGACGTATACCTTCTTCCTGACCGATGCATCTTTGCTGAAATTCTTAAGGCGGTCCTCTCTATCCCACCACCCTTTCCAGGCCTACCGCCGATGAGGGTAAGCTCACTCTCTAAACCTGGGACTAATTTATCGATGATTTGATATTCTTTTATCTTGATTCCCTCATCCAAAACCTTGTTGATGTCAGTAACTTCTCCTTTTACAACAGCCTTTCCAAGGTTTGTTCTCGGTATCCATTTAGCCAATTCTTCTACTACTTTCTCTTCTACGATTTTTTCTACAGGTTTTTCTTCTTCTAATATAGGTATTGGCACTTCCTCTACTATTTCTTCTTCAAGTTCTACTTTCTCTTCCAGTTTCGTTTCAGTCTTAACTTCTTCTTTCTTTCCAGTAGCTTTTTCTTCTCGTTTTACTTCTTTTATTTCATCTTTCTTTTCTACTTTTTCTTCCTTTTTGACTTCTTTCCCGACCTTCTCTTCTTTTTCAACTTTCTTCTTGGGCATCATCTCAACCTTTCATTACATTAGATTTTACTTTTTCAAACATTTCCATTATCTTCTCTGGTTGGTAAACAGAAAATTGTCTTTTGTACAACTTTTCATCCTTTTTTTTAAGTTTTTCAGCATAATCCATGATATGTTTTCCTTTTATTCTTTCTTCAGATGGAAGGATGTCTGGTGAATGGGGTACAGATAAACCAGCGTCCAAAACTCCTTTTAAAAAAGCATAAACCCTCGAACCCTTCACATTCCTTTGATGACCCATGTCAAGAACGACAGAATTTATCTTCTTGTTTAAAGCTTTTTTTCCGATTAAAAAACCTGTTAAGTAAGCAGATGGAATATTATCAGTAGAACTGTCCCATCCAAATTTTTTCAATTCTTGGGATGAGGCAGAAACTAACGTATTATCACCTTTCATCTTAAATTCAACAATCTGTGCTCTTATGTTTTTTAAAGATTTTCTTACGACCAACCTCATTTCCTTTGAGTAAAGCAACCCTAGCCTTTTCCTGTAATCAGTCTTTTTTTCTAGCCTTCTCTTGAAAGGTAGTTTATACCGAGGTCCTCTATTCATTCAATATCCCTTTCTGTTTTAAGTAGACTTTAAGGTGCGACCTGCTCCTGAAAACACCACTCTTAATCAGCATATAAGTTTTTCTGTAAGTTTTGGTATCTATCGTACCTTTATCCCTCAATTCTTTCAACATCCTCCTCAGAGGCCTAATAGTGTTAATCCATCTTTCTTTCTTCGTGACTTTTGCTCCCAACCGTCCTTTTCTACTCCCGTATCCTTTCTTTTTCTTTTTCTTGTAGAGTTCTGGTCTTTTTATCTTAGTTCTCTTGACTGTGATGTAACCGTGCGATATCATTTTTTTTATGTCTGATCTAGTGATGGCATTTTTTATATCATCTAGATGCTCTGGATCCATGACTACTCGAGTCTCGCCGACTTTCAATATGTCAGCTGCAAGCCTTCTTTGTAGAGATAAACCACCCATGCGATCACATTAGATAGTGTTTGTATATGAAGCTTATAAATATTTTTAATCTAGTGAATTTGAAAATATCGTTGCTTAATTCTACATTAAATACAATCTGACATCTCATCAATCTTTTCAGATAAACTTAAATGTTTTTCTATTATCTTCTTAATGATGCAAAAACAATCAACTCTGGCGTATAGTCTGGTTAAAGCTTGTGATAAAAAGGTTAGCGATTTAGTGGAAGATCCAAGTACGGGTTTTAGGGAATTAATTAATTTATCATTAAAAAAATCTATTTCTGGGTTTGCAAAATACATGTTTTTACATTCATCTGCTTTGCTCGACCCCGAATTTTTATTATTCATGTATCAAGTGTATTTAGGAAATCATGAAAAAGCTTTAAAAATAAGTCGAAGAATAGTTTGTCCACATACTAAAAATGAAATCAAAGAATATTTCTTATTAAAAAATGAGTTTTGGGAGAAAGTAAAAACAGATGTTTCGGATTGGGAAAGTAGGTTTTATAATGATATTTCTGCTCTTATTGAAAATACAGAAAATTTACCAAAAATAATAAAAGGGATAGAAAAACAACTAGATGAAAATTATGTCAAATGTCTTAGCCATAAGTCTGATTGGTTCATTGAAAATGTAAATCTTTTAAAACCAATTAAGTCTTCAGAAGAAAGTCAAGTTAGCGAATCTGACAAAGCTCTCATTGAATTGTTAGAAACACTTGATGAAATCGATATGTGCTTAGATTTTCCTTTAAACTTTAAAATAGAAAAATCTTTTAAAGGAACAAAAACACCGTTAAAATCAAGAGAACAAATTATAGAAGCTACAATTGGCTCAAAGGGTGGTAAATTTAATAAATATTTTTTGGATAAAATCACTTTAGATAAAATCATAAATGAAAGAAAATCTGATTTGAAAAAGTATAAGGATAGATTAAGTAATCTTCACAGGAATGCCGAAGAAAAGAAAAAAATTGCTACTGACGCTTTTCAATCTTTAGAGAGTGGTTTAAGCAAAAAAAATGTTTTTGAGTACAGTATCAGTTTTAACGAAGCCAAATCTATATTATTTAGTTCTTCTCAGATGGCTTTTCATTATGCTGATGTTAATTTATCTCCAGACATAGACTTGGAGATGGTTTCTTTAGTTAAAAAACATGGTTTCGAAAAGGCATTAGAGATTGAGAAAGGCACAATTAAACCTGCTTCTGAATGGCTTAAAAAACGTCTTTTTCAAGATATTGGAGATATAGATTCTATTAAAGATTTACAAGAATGGATGGTAGCATCATATGAAGAGGCCCAGAAAAAAGGTAAACCTCTTCCAAATAAAGACAATTTTGCTCTTATTTTTCCAGTAGAAAAGGAAAAAGAGGATGAAAGAATAACAATAAAAAATGCAGCAGTTTTTTCTATTTCTGAATTTTTTAAATATTCGACAGATATAAGTGGATTAAAACAAAAAAAATCAAGTCTTAAGCAACAAATAGAATACAAAGATGAAAGAGTAAAGTTAATCGAGGGAGAAATAAATCGTTTACTTTCAAGTGACGATATAAAATACGTACAAAATGTTTTAAATTTGGGTGAAATTTCTAAAACTCTTGAAAAAAGTAGTAGAGAAAATATAAACGATGTGATAGAAAATATTCTGGTTGCCTTCAAATCAAGGTCAAGAGTTCAGAAACTCAGAGAAATAAACTTAAAAGAATTTAAGAGATTACTAAAATATGTTCATTCTAGTTTCAAAGAAAAGGAAAATTTTATTTTAGAAAGAAAAGGTTTGGAAGAACAACTCAATTACCTTAAAGATTCTCCGATAGATGGGAAACTGAGGTTACCTTGGGTTCATAATCTGATAAAATCGACTATTCAAGCTTACGTTAAAGCTGGTGACATCTTCACCACCGAAGATATTGCTAAAGAAGTAGGTTTTTCAGATAATGCAGTAAAGAGTTTAATAAAATCATACCTTGAACCTCTTACAACAGAACAAGTATTGTTTAAGAATTCAGAGTTATACTGTTCAGATGAAGTTATCCTTAACCGTTTAACCCCTTCAATAAAAGAACCTGCGGTAAAAAGAAAAATAAGGATAAAGAATGGTAGAAATCACGTACTGAGTAAACCGCATATATATCCTTTGGGCACTGAAGTTAACTTTTACCCTATAAAGCCAAGAAATCGAACATTACAAACAACTTTAGAAGTAAAAGAACCTTTACTAATCGAACCTTCAACTGAACAAAACAAACTATCATTAAGAATTATCAGAGCGATGAAGTTCGGCAGGGTTAAGAATGCATTTGAATGTGAAAAAATTGTCGATGCAGTTGGTGGGGGTGAAAAGTACGTTCAACAATATAAAGAACGTTTCACCGACCTTCATGCCAACATGTGCAGGGTTGTATTAGGTCACATAAAAAATGGAGATAGAGTCTTAGATTTGGGTTGTGGTTCAGGTAGCCCTGTGTTAAAAGCTATAACCTTTGACGGAAAGATAGTTGATTATTCAGGTTTGGATACCGAAGAAAAAGTCGTTGAACAAAACATAAAAGATTATCGTCAAGCTAGGTTTGTACAATGCAGAATTCCATACGATCTCAGTAAATTAGATGGTTCTGAACAATTCGACCATGTTACGGCTTCTTTCTTTTTCCCAGGTAATAACCTACATGAAAAGGTTGCTACCTTACTCTATGTCAACAGTGTTCTGAAAAAAGGTGGAAAAATAACTGCTTTGATCCCAAAAGGCGGACATGATACAAGTCAAGTTCTTCAAATATTAAAGGGTTTGGGTTATCGAACAGAAAATTCTGAAATTGGAGATTGTTACAGGGTGTTTTACGTTACTGATAAAGATGGAGAAGAGATACCTCATTATTGTTATGAAATCCAAGCCGAGAAGGTGACAGATTATAATACAAGACAGTTGTATGAACTATACACGGCTATTGCAGCATTAAAGGCAAAAAAAGTTGGAATATCTAATAAAATGATAAAAGGATTGAAGTTCCCAGTAGAAGTTGATGGGAAAATACAATATCAAGAATTTTCTATTAACAATATTGCTGATTTCATAGACAAAATATGTAATGCAGATAAACAGAAATCCCCTCCAGTTTTTATCGTAGATTTTAACAAATTGGATGGTATCGGAAAGAAAATGGATGCTATAGCAGAACAGCTGTCTTTTGTAGAAACAAAATTTGAAGAATTAAAGAAAGAAACTGATTTGTTTGACATACCAACTTCAATTGAAAAACAATTATCTGAAAGTGTATATCAACAAAAATACGGTAAGGGTATAGGAAAAACAATAAGAAGACTCTTAACTACTGTTTATGAAGCTGAAATAAAGAAACAACCGATGATATGGACTGAATTCTTAGGCAAATTAGTAAAAGAATATAAAAGAGATAAATGGGCGTTTTTCAATATCTACATGCCATCAGATACACTTACTAAAAAAGAATATGCAGCAATCCCAGGTAAGAACACTTATAGGAAAAGAGTGAGATTACAGGAATTAGTTGGAACTTTCTTGATACCTTACTTAAGTCAACAAATGAAACTATGAAGGATTAAGGACTTTTAT
Organism: uncultured archaeon; assembly: GCA_964601485.1. Lineage (GTDB taxonomy): Archaea > Aenigmatarchaeota > Aenigmatarchaeia > CG10238-14 > CG10238-14 > JASEGC01. Next base: position 11,136 of record CAZRNP010000009.1, on the reverse strand, counting down.
ATTCAATTCCTTTGCTTTCTCTAGAATAAATTTTCTTTTCTTTTTCCCAATAGTATGAGATATCATCGCGGCCTCTTTTTCTCTGTCTATTTTTTCTAAATCATTTAAATTCTGTATTAATACTTCTTTCAAACCAGAAGGATGCAAGTATCTCAATTCTTTTGGAGCACCGTACCCAGGGTTTGGCATAAAGCCTTTGTTTTTCTCCCTAACTTTGAGTTTTGTGTGTGTTCCTCTAGGTCTTCTCCAAACCTTACTGACACTTTTTCGGTATGTTGTTCCTTGCCTTAAAAACTTTGGTTTTTTTCTCGGGTTTACCATCTTAATTCCCTTCCACCTTGTATATGCCATCCTGGAATATTCTTCTATCATACTTAGTTATCTGACAGGCTTGTTCTATGTTCCCACAAGTCTGGCCAACATCTTCCTTGTTCGGTCCTGTAAGTACTAAATCTTGTCCTTTTACTTCAACTTTTGTATCTCCAACTATTTTAGCAACCCTAGGGACTTTTTCTCCTAAAAAATTATGAACCTGAACATCCTTCCCTTCAACCTTTACAGTAACAGGAAAATGTGAGTATATGACCTTCAGTTTGTATGTGTAACCCTCTACTACACCTTTTATCATGTTGTCCATATGGGCTATGATTGTTCCAGCTGTCGCTCGAACTTTTTTCTTGTCAGAACCGGGTATTACGATTATTTTATTATCTTTTTTTTCAATTTTTATGTCAAAAAAATACTTGAATTCTCTGTTTAATTCCCCTTTTGGTCCAGATATTTTCACGTGCTTATCCTTTACTTCTACTGTCACATTTTCTGGTATTGTTAGTTCCTTTTTCATGGTAATCACTCAGAAAGCATAAGCCAATAATTTGCCGCCAAGGTGTTTTTTCTTTGCTTCTTCATGAGTCATCAACCCCTTCGTGGTCGAAATTAACAATACTCCAAACCCTTTGGCTGGTAAGAACCTTTTCTCCCATTTCTCAAATTCATCTATTTTAACGGAATATCGTGGCTTAATGACGTTACAATTGTTAACTCTACTCTTGAGTTCTATTTTAAACTTTCCCGATTTGCCATCGTCTATGAATTCAAAAGTACCAATAAAACCTTCTTTTTGCATGACTGTTAAAACTTCTTTAACGAGTTTAGAGGCAGGAGTAAGACAATCTCTCTTTCCCATTCTATCTGCATTTTTTATTGCAGACATGACATCTGCTAGAGTATCGTGTCTCATTATATCACAAATACTTATTAGATTTACTTAGTAAAGTTTATTAAGGTTTTATTTTTTAAATGAATGCCAATTTTAGCAAAAAATTCTGTGTATGATACTCGAACCAGTATTAGAACCCGCTGATTAATTGCTACACAATTTTTTGTTCATGAAAGTTAGTATTAAAATTTTAATGTTTTCAAAAATGGAGTTTATGTAAACGAATTCGTCATCACCGTGCTCGTTAGCTCCGTTTGTTCCATAGTTAACGCAGTCTACTTTCGCGTCGTTAACTAAGTGCCGCATATCTAAAAATCCTGGCAGAAGAAAATAATCTGGCTCCTTGCCCTTTACAATTTTTATGCTCCCAGCAAGTATTCTTGATATTTTACAATTTTTGTCTACGAACGCAGGTTGTGCTTCAAGTAAAACATCCACATTTACTCTAAACGCGGGATTATCTTTACAGAATTTATCAACTATTTTCGTTATCTGCCTTTTTGCGTCTTCTATCTTTTCCTCTGGTATGATTCTTCTGTCAATGGTAAAACTAAATTTGTCCGGAACACTGTTAAATTTTAAGCCACCTTCTGCTTTCCCACCAGGAACCAAAGTAGGTGTTTTTTCAATTTCTTCTTTAGTATCACATTTAGATTTAAGTTTTCCCAGTTCTTTATTCAAGTCGTTTAGTTGCTGGGCCAACTTGCAGGCACCTAAAAAAGCGTTTTCTCCTCTATGCGGCCACGCAGCATGCGCGCCTTTCCCTATTACAGTAATATTTAGTGCCAGAACGCCCTTATGTCCATTATTTATTCCTTTAACAGGGCCATCTAAAACAATACCAAAGTTTGGTTTCACAATATTTTCTTTTACTAGATACCCTAAGCCGTCAATTCCGCCACTTTCTTCATCACATGTAAAAGAACATTCAACATTACAAGTCGGTTTCATACCCGCCTCTTTCATTATCTTTAAGGCATAGACTAAAGTGCACGCATTTGATTTCGAATCCGCAGAGCCCCTTCCAAACAGTTTCCCATCCTCTATGGTTGGTTCGAAAGGTTTGTGCTTCCAATTATTACTAACGGGGACAACATCGAAATGATTATTTACATGAAGAGTTTTCTTGGAACCAACACTCCATCTAACAAGAAGATTCGGTTTTCCATTTTTCGTATAAACTTCAATCTTAAAATCTTTTCCTAATTCCTTTTTTATTATATCTACAATACTGTTATAGTTATCTCCTGGGGGGTTAATAGTTGGTATACTTACTAATGTTTTTAGAAACTCTAACATTTCCTTTTTCTTTTTATTTATCTTAGCATCCAGCTCATTCATTTTCTATCACTTTATTTACAGAGATAATGCGGCCGCCGGGATTTGAACCCGGGTCACGAGCTTGGAGGGCTTACCCCAAATTGTTCGGGTCTTAGCCAGGCTGGACAACAGCCGCATATAATTATCACTACAATTCTATCTTATAATATTTTAAACTTGTTAAATTTAACATAATTGAAAAATGTTGTTTAAAATTGTGTTGAACTCTCTCGAATAAAACCATTTCAGTGAGACTTAAATCTTTAACAGCAATAATCTATATTCATGACATTAACTGATGCAGGACTGACAGACCTAGAAACTGCGGCTGTTATAGCTGTTGATGTGCCATATGGTTCTGATATTAATGCAGAAAGTGGTTTGGATAGATCTATCGGAGATTCTAAACTTACAGGAAGACCATTACCAGAATTGTACAAGAATGCCCTTGCAAAACAAATAATAAAATTATCAAAATCAAAAAAGGATTACAGCCTACAAGCTAAACAATGGATGCAAGAGAATGAACCTGCACATAAAGCTTTAATGGAATTTAAAGATGCAGCACATGAAACAAGTGGATATCAAGGAAAATATTTACAGAACCTTGCCAATACATTAGAAGTTTTATGGCAAATCAAAGAAGCAGAATTGGGTTTAAGGTCAGAATCTCCTTTTTATAGAGATGTTGTTAAAACTTGTGTCGGTGCAGAATTGGAAAGCGTAGACATAAAATTTGCCAGAGATGATTTGATTAAAAATCTTATGACTGCTGGGTTTGATCCTGATAAGTATCATGGTAACGTTCGCGATGCGGTTGCAGCATGGGAATCAAATCAAGGGATTTTAAGTGGTGAAGAAATGAAAAATGAAATTTTAAGACTAATTCCTTTACTAACTAAAAAAACAAGAAAAAACGTTTTACCAAACTTTCCATATTTTGTCCGTCAATTACCGTTAGAGGACTTTCAAGTTTCTTATATAACTGGCCCTAACATCCGATTTATGGCTTCAAACAATTACAGAGGTGATAGAAAGCCATACGAAAGTGGCTTCGAATTTACTGATAGGTTAAAGCTTCCTCCATCGAGAATAGAAACCTTAGTTGGGCATGAGGCAAATCCTGGACATCATCTTAATGCACTTTCGAAACATGTTCAAATACGGACTGGTCTATTAAGCTCTGTAGCAGGTGTGAATACTATGTGTACTCCTGAATGTGCTCTTAACGAAGGTATAGCTAATTCTCGTACTCATATCTTTTACGGAAAAAATGCAAATCGATATCTGAATATAAATCAAAGGATTGCATTGATTTTAGATACGTTAGATCATATGGGTAGAGCAAATTCAGTTGTCAAGAAGTTCCAAGATGGTAAATCTACTGAAGATATAAAAACCTATCTTGTTCAAGAATGTTGTTTAACACCTGAAATGGCAGATACAATAAATATAAGATTGGGCATACCTCCTATAAATCTAGCTTATTTATACGGATATCATTCAGGAACTGAAGTTGTACAATATGTTCTCAAAAATTACGAAAGGAAGGAAGCTCTAAGAACATTATATAGCTTCAATGGTCCTGTCGATGCAATAACTTTACTTGATATGGCAAAGGAATTCTGTACGCCAATTTAACGAACTTCAACAACAAAATCTAACATTATCATGTTATAATTATGCCATGTCTATGTGTCTTTTAACCCAGAATTTATCCTCTTCACTTCTCTCAATCTTAGGGGTTTCTTTCTTTTCAGCAGGTTTTTCTATGATTTTAACTTCTTTTCTCCCCGTCCATTCTACTGGGACAGACATGATTCTCCTAGCCGTATCCATCAACTCTTCTTCTGTCGTTTCAATCGGCTTGTTTTCAATTAAAGGTGCTTGATCTTTGTAGACGGGATAAACACGGATGCTGAAGTGAGGAACTTGAGCTTGCATTACAGACATAAAAACTGTCAAAGGGTTCAATGCTTTGAAAACCTTTTCAGCTACTACCATAGCTTTGTCAAAAAGTTTACTGGCAAGTTCACGATTCTGCCCGAACACCTCAAAATGCTGTTTAGGAACGACTATACACATGCCTTTGCTCCTTGGGTTTATATCCAAAAATGCAATAGAATCTTCATCTTCATGAACGATAAAGGAAGGTATTTCTCTTCTTGCAATTTTACAAAAAATACACTCATCAGCCATACAATCTAGTAGAATACAAAAGTTAAAAAAGATAAGTGTTATTAATTTCTTAATCTAAATCTTTAAAGTGGTATGAATGGTTAGGAACAGTAAACCAAGAGCGGGTTCATTGGCATTCTCGCCAAGAAAAAGAGCGAAGAGAATCTATCCTAGAGTTAATACTTGGCCCGAATCAGAAAAAGTTAAAATAGCCGGTTTTGCTGCTTATAAATCTGGGATGATCCATGCTTCTATCGTCGATAACAGGAAGTATTCTTTGACAAAGGGCCAAGAAATTATCGTCCCTGCAACTGTCCTTGATTGTCCTCCTTTAAAAATTTTGGGCGTAAGAGTTTACAAAGAGACTCCTGATGGTTTTACTGCTCTGGGAGAAGTATGGGATGAGAAAATCAAAGAGGATAAAGACGTCAACAGAAAAATGAAACTCGGTAAATTCAACAAAGAAAAAAACATGAAAAAAATAGAGGATGAATTGAATAAAGTTAAGAAAATTAGGTTTATCGTTAGGACCCAACCTAGAAGGTCTGGGGTAAACAAGAAAACGCCAGAAATATTCGAAATAGAAGTTACTGGCCATAACACAGAAGAAAAATGGAAATATTCTAAAGATTTGATTGGAAAAGAAATCAGGGTAAAAGATGTTTTCAAAGAAGGAGAGTACATAGATGCGAGCGCTGTCACTCTAGGCAAGGGAACTGAAGGGCCAGTGAAAAGATGGGGTATCAAGGTTCAGAACAGAAAAGCTGCTCAAAAAAGAAGACACACAGGAACTCTAGGGCCTGAGACACCAGACCGTGTATTATGGACAATTCCTTATGCAGGCCAGTTAGGTTTTCAAACTAGGACTGAATACAATAAAAGAATCTTAAAATTAGGGGAAGATGGAAAAGAAATAACCCCAAAATCAGGTTTTAGTAATTATGGTATCGTTAAAGGAGATTATGTTTTGGTTAAGGGCTCGTTACCAGGACCGAGAAAAAGGTTAATCAGGATAAGGTCTGCTATTAGGCCGCCTAAAGTATCTTTAATACCAACCGAAGTAAAATATGTATCGAGCAAGCCAGAATAAGGTGTGGAAGATGAAAGTTGATGTTTTAAACTTGAACGGAGAACCTGTTGAGAAGATTGAGTTACCAGAAGTTTTCAAAGAAAGCTTTAGGCCTGATGTTATAAGAAGGGCTGTTATATCTTTGCAGAGTCAAAGAAGACAACCTTATGGTCCTAATGTCTTGGCTGGTTTAAGAACTTCCGCTCATTATCATGGCTCAAGAAGAGTGAGATATACGATGATGATGAGGGACATGGCAAGAATGCAAAGAATTCATGGTGGTGCTCCACACATGGCTTGGAGGGCTAGAAAAGTACCACAAGCTGTTAAAGGTAGAATGGCCTTCCCACCGAAAGTAGAAAAAATTTGGAAGCAAAAGATAAACAAAAAAGAAAAAAGGTTGGCACTAAGGTCTGCGATAGCAGCTACTGCAAATAAAGACATTGTCAAAGATAGAGGACATAGAATAGATAAAATTAAAACATTGCCTTTGATTGTAATGAATGATATCGAGTCTATAAAAAAAACAAGGGATGTTGAAAAATTATTTTTAACGTTGGGTTTTGATGACGAGTTGAAAAGGTTGAGTAAAAGGAAAGTCAGAGCTGGAAAAGGAAAAATGAGAGGAAGAAAATATAAAGGAAAAATTGGACCATTAATAATCGTTGACAAAGACAAAGAGATTAAAAAAGCGTGTAAGAATTTAATAGGTGTTGATGTTTTAAACGTGAAAAATATTTCAGTCGAATATTTGGCTCCAGGGTCGATGCCTGGACGTTTAACTATCTGGTCAAAATCATCTATAGAAAAATTGAGTGTTTGATATGGACCCGTATGAAGTGTTGAAGTACCCACACATTACAGAGAAAAGCATCCGCTTAGTTGAGAAAGAGAATAAATTAGTTTTTATAGTTGATAGGAGAGTTAAAAAAGAAGATATCAAGAAAGCTTTTGAAGAAGTTTTCAAAGTTAAAGTTGAAAAAATCAATACAATGCTCACGAGAGAAGGTAAGAAAAAAGCGTTCATTAAACTTAAAAAAGAGCATTCTGCTGCTGATGTTGCTGTTAAGCTTGGGATGATTTAACCCTACTAAGAAAAGTAAATGAATTTATACCATGAAAAAAATAATCTACTAATTATGAAAAAATTCTTTAAAAAATATCTTATTAATTTTATATTTGGAATCTTGTTTTTAATCGCTTTATACTCAGTTATAATGAGCAAAGTAAAAAACCCTGAGATTAATAATTTACCCTATTACACTTTCAGAACTCTTTTGAGGATAACAGTTACACTCATAATTTCGCTCGCATTCGGTCTATCGTTTGGAATATTAGTTTCCATGAGTAAAAAAGCATCGACGATAATAACACCAACTTTTAATATAATGCAGTCTATTCCAATCCTAGGTTACTTTCCTGCAGTTATCATTCTTTTCATATCATTGTTTCCTGGCAGACAATTTGGTATAGAACTAGCCTCGATATTCCTTTTATTCACATCAATGGTTTGGGCCATATTTTTCGGCGTTATTGGTGCAATCAAAAGCATACCAATAAACATAATCGATGCAGCAAAAGCATTCAACATAAAGGGGATAAAATTCATCACTAACGTGATCATTCCAGCTATCATACCAGCGCTCGTATCTGGATGCATCTTGGCATGGTGTGACGGTTGGTTCTTCATGATAGCAGCCGAATACATAACTTATGGAGGACAAACTCATTATCTTCCAGGGCTTGGATACTTCTTAGCAAAATCTGCTTATGAGTATAACGACACTAACTTGTCTATAATTATACTGGTCGTAATTACTGCCATTGTGATGTTCATAAATCACTTTACATGGCACAAGTTGATGGATAGAGTCAGTAGTAAAGGTTATATTCCTTTGTTTAGATTGGGAATGGTTGATTTAAAACCAGAAAAAAAACTTATCAAAAGAAGCCACAGGTTGCATTTTAAATTTAGACAAAAAACTGTGGTGGAGTCTACACGCATACAATATTCGTTAAAACAAATAATAATTTCAATATCGATAATCGTTTTAATATTTTTAGGAATAATTTATACTATCAACAAAGGAATACTAGACCTCAAAGTTATTAAAAAATCAATTTTTATCCCAGAACTTTTCAACTTACCAGCTTATACATTTTTTACGCTCTCGAGGTTAACTGTAGCTTATTTGATTTCATTCGGTTTAGCTATACTAATGGGTGTTTTAGCAGCTGAACACAAGAATTTCGCGAGGATATTCTACCCGATATACGATATAGGTCAGGCAATTCCGATACTGGCTTTATTCCCGATACTTTTTATTTATTTAAGTCAAATTTTCGGTGGTAGGTTAGGCCTAGAGATTACATGCATAGTTATGCTTGTCATGGACATGATATGGTACATGTTCTTGAACGTCGTTACCGCTGTAAAAAGTTTACCAGAAGAAATAAAGGGAGTATCAAAAATATTTGGCTTCAAAGGAATCAACAGGATTATACACATAATCATACCAGCAATATTACCAGCTTTAATCACTGGTAGCATACTATCTTGGGGTACTGGATGGAACACTATAATATTCGCTGAATACATGCCCCATGGAAAAGAACCTTTAACAATCCCTGGGTTAGGATCTTTCTTGAGTAAAGAAGGTTATCAAGAAGGAAACACAATATTATTAGTATTCATACTTTTCATAATTTCAGCAATTATTATATTAATGGAAAAATTCATATGGGATAGATTATTATCTAAAACTAAAAAATATGAGTTAGAGGGGTAGAGTATGGCGTTGTTAGAAGTTAAAAAGCTGTCAAAAAACTTCATAGTCGATGGTAAGGACATCACTGTTTTAGAAGACATTAACTTTAAGGTAGACAAAAACGAGTTTTTAGCGATAGTAGGCCCTTCTGGTTGTGGAAAATCGACTTTGTTGAGGATAATAGGAGGCCTTGAAAGACCCGATAAAGGAGAAGTTTTATTCAACAGAGTGCCAATAATCGCCCCTACATTTGAAATAACCATGATTTTTCAACAGTTCGGCCTGTTACCGTGGAAGACTGCGTTAGAGAACGTTGAGCTTCCCATGGAAATCCACGGCATTGATAGAAAGACAAGAAGAGAGAGGGCACTTCGTTTCATAAAAGATGTAGAGTTAGAGGATTTTATGAATTTTTATCCGTATGAATTGTCGGGTGGGATGAAACAGAGAGTTGGTATTGCAAGAGCATTAGCATTACAGCCAGAGATTCTACTCATGGATGAACCTTTTTCTTCGTTGGATGCTTTAACCGCTGAATCATTAAGAAAAGAAGTACTAGATATTTGGACAGACAAAAGTAATGTTACCGATACTTTCATAATGGTTACTCATTTGATCGATGAAGCAGTGTTTATGGCTGACAGAGTAATAGTCCTTTCATGCAGGCCTGGTAAGATAATTGCCGATGTAGAGATCGATATTCCTAGGCCAAGGTATGGACATGAGAGGTCTAAAAAATTCTTTTATTATGTGGATAAAATTAAAGCCATGATTACGAAAAAAAATAATAACCCTGTCCAAAAAAATAAGTTTCTATCTCAAGCAGAACCCTTTTGATTCTTGTTTATTATTAGTATATCGTTACTTTCACATTCTGGGCATTCATATGGTTGATTCTGCGTAGGTTCTGAAGTCCACCTGTATCCACATTCTTGGCATTCACATTCGTAAACATACAATTCTGGCATATACCTCAATATAAAATAGGTATAGTATAAATAATAAAATATGCCTGAAGAAAGTGTTGTTCTAGAAAAGTCTAAAGCGCACACTGGTGAACACATACTTTTTCAATCACTCTCACGAGTCTTCAAAGGAATGGAATCTGTTAAAGTCGTGATAGAACCTGATAAAAAACAATTGTTCGTCAAGTATGACGGTGAATTGGATTGGAGTGGAATACTAGAAGCAGAAAGAATTGCGAATAGAATCATCCAAGAAAACAGGGAGATAAGAATAACAATCGGTGAGAAAGAAAATTTGAGGAAAGAATACGGCGATAAATTAAGGGGAAGATGGGACCTGATAGAAGATAAGATAATCAGGATTGTGGAAGTTGAAGGGTTTGACTGTGTTGCCTGTAGGGGAGAGCATGTTAGAAATACTGGCGAAGTTGGTTTAATCGTTGTGAAAGATTTTAAGAGTCTTGGAAAAGGCGAGTATGAGATCCAGTATGAGGTTGGGAATCAAGCCAAAGAAATACTGATGGAATCTAAGAAAATAGCTATGAAAGTCATGGAAATACTCGGTACAACCCCAAGTAAAATTGAGAATACTGCGAAGAACCTTAAAGAAGAGATTGGAAGGTTGAGAGAAAGTTTAAAAGATGTTAGTAAGAAAGCGATGGAAAATTTAGAGTGCGAAGAAATAAAAGGAGTGAAAATTTACTCTAAAATCTTCGATGGCTTAGATAGGAGAGAACTGATGAGAAAAGCTGCAAGTTTAAAGAAAGAGAAAAAAACTGTCGTAATACTCGGGGATAATTCTGGATTATTAGTCATGGGAAGGAGTGACGATTTAAAATTCAACGTAATACCTCTTTTAGAAAAAGGTTGTAATTTTTTAAAGGGAAAATGTGGTGGTAAAGAAGATTTTGCTTTCGGCGGTGGGTTTGAATCCAAAGATTTAAATGGAGCTATAAATCTGATAAAAAAAGAATTGAACCAATTTCTTTAAACTTTTAACCTTATAGTTAATGAATAATTAATTGATAGGAATGAAAGAAACTGTGAATAGAGTTCAAACTGTAACGATTATTTTCGTTTATATCGTAGTCGGTATAGCGTTCTTATACATAAATGGAATCGAAACTACAGGAAGAGCCGTTGAAACAATACCATATCCTCAAAAATTGAATAATACGATTTTGATAGCAAGTGCAATAGTAGTAGCTGTATTTGGATTGTTGATATTTTATAGCCGAAATAAGTTTAATCTCATTTGACACCAATATATTTTCTTAGATATTCAGGGCACGTAGCAGACCTATAGGAAACATATGCGAGGGCCTATCATCTTCTATTGTCTACTCTATAATTAAGTATTTTTTAAAATTAAAATAGTTTTATCCTATTGAATCAACTGAATCAGATAGGTTTTTGTTCTTGGGAGAGAAAGATTAATTATGAAAGTTAACGTGATTAAAAAAAAGAAAGAAGATGATGAAGAAGAAGAAGTTGAAGATGATTCAACCCAGAATTACATTGGCTAGTGGTTGGATAAGAATAAGATAGGTTTTTGTTCTGAGAAGAGAAAGATAATCTGGATTGTATTATCCTGTAAGATTATGTTGGAGAAATAAG
>CAZRNP010000008.1:27935-30366 GCA_964601485.1 uncultured archaeon | reverse complement strand
AACGCCGAGAGAGGGATTTGAACCCCCAAGCCCTTTCGGACACAGGTTTTCCAGATTCGCATTCTTTAATGAATCCTGCGCACTACCTGGTTATGCGATCTCGGCATCATATCCATTTCTTTGTCATGTTCAACAATAAATCTATCCCAGCAACTATTATAGCTATTTCTAAACTCAAATTACTTAAATATAATATCGCAAACACAGCCAAAGGTTTCAAGACTAAATTCAAGAAAGATTTTGCAAAAAAGAATTTTGTCACTATATCTGCTATTATTGATAGGGTTAAAACCCAGCCTATATCCATTCCAAGGAAATAATCTATCCCGAATGCTACAAATTTAACCAATAAAGAAATCATGTCAAAACCTAGTATGAATAAGACGATACGAAAATTTTCATCTAAACCCAGAGTATTAGTCCATGCTATTATTATCAAAAAAAGTCCAATAACTTCTCTTAATAGACTCATAAAATAATATTATTTTCTTCTTTTAAATTTTCCAAAGAATCTTTTGAGACTAGATGGGTTTTCATATTCAACGCCGATTAAATTGGCAGCAATTTTCATGAAATGATCACAGATAACAGACTCAGGTTTATACTGAAATATGGGCATTCCTAATGCTGTACTATCCATAACATCTTCATTAAAAGGAATAGCCCCGAGAATTGGAACTTTAAAGAAATCTTTTGCATCTTCCATCTTCATTTCAGTATCACTTTTTCTAACCTTATTGAATACTATTTGCATGTCCTTATGTTCTAATTTACTCAAGAATTCTGCGCACCTAACCATATCAGATATGTTTGGTACTGTAGGAGTTGTGACGAACAATATTTCCTTTGCTGTTTCAAGTACAGATACAGCTTCTTCCCCTAAACCTGGTGCTGAATCTAGAAATATAAAATCAAATGTGTTTTTTTTGTCTAATTTTGACACGTATGTGTTTAATTTATTAAAATTGATGTCCATATCTTTCAATTCTTCAGATGCTGGTATGAACATTAAATTACCATGACTTAATGGAGCAAATTTTATATCCACTTCCCCCTTGAAAATGTTGCTTAGGGTTATTGAATAGCTTTCTGCACCTAGATAGTAAGCTACGTGTGGTGTTGATATATTGCAATCGATGATCAAAACTTTTTTCCCAAAACGGCTCAAAGCAATGCCTATGTTAACTGCAAATGTAGTTTTTCCTACACCACCCTTACCGGAAACTATACCTATGACTCTTGTCAAAACATCACTCTCTATTGATTGTTGGCTTTTTTTAAAACTTAAATATTTATCTATTTCAAGAATTCTTCACATTTTAGTTTATAGATTAATTGTAATTCTTTCTTAATTAACAGTTACTCGATAATTTTAAAATAAATAAAAACAAATTTAAATTATGAGAAAAATCTTATTTTTCATATACACATTGTTAATTTTCTCTTTTACCTTTGTTACGATTTCATATGCACAATGTAAGTTTCAGGGAGAAAGTTGCTCTTCTGTGAGCGAATGTTGTGAACATTATGTTCCTACAGGTACTAGTCAGTGCTACCACTCACGACAGTGTTCTGGTTATCCACTTGTAACCGATCCTCCGGTATGTTGGTATTATACTTGTTCTATAGCTTGCGTAGTTGGAATTAACACAATACAACTTACCAAAACATGTACAAGTACAGGATGTTCTGGTTCAACTGCTGTTTGTTCGGCAGCATCACATACCAATTGTCAACGAGCATATTGTTATGGTTGGCATTATTGTACTTATGATGGCTCTACATGGAGATGGCGTACTAGCTATCCTCCTGAGGCAGGGCATTGTAGTGATGGTGTGGATAACGACTGTGACGGTAAAACAGATGGTGCAGATTCTGATTGTACAGTATGTGGCAATAGTATAGTAGAAACAGGAGAACTATGCGACCCACCCGGAACTACAAACCCGAGTAACTCATGTCAAGAATGTTCTTCTGACTGTAAGTCTTGGGTTAATAAAGCGGATGGAATATCTTGCCCAGATGATGGTAATGTATGTACAAGTGATACTTGTCAAACAGGCAGTTGTACACATCAAAATAAAGCTTCTGGTATTAGTTGTGGAACATGTAAAGAGTGTGATGGTTCTGGTAATTGCGTGAACAGAGTTAATGGCTACAATGATTGTGATATTGGTTGTCAGAGATGTGTTTTTGGTAACTGTCTGGATTATAACCAAGCATGCTTGGGCACTGATACAAGTTGCTATTGTTCTGGTGATAACTGTGTACAATGCTCTTCTGATCGAATATGTTCCAGTTATTCATGTGTTTTAATCACAACAACCACAACTTCCACCACATCTACAACAACCAGACTTACAACAACTACAACAGCACCACCAACCACCACAACCAGACTTACAACAACTACAACAGCACCACCAACCAC
>CAZRNP010000008.1:0-27835 GCA_964601485.1 uncultured archaeon | reverse complement strand
CACCACCAACCACCACAACCAGACTTACAACAACTACAACAGCACCACCAACCACAACAACAATTATAGCTCCTTTTTGTGGTAATGACGTTATAGAACCAGGGGAACAATGTGAAAGAGATACTGATTGTCCATTCTGCTATCAAAATTGTAATGCTATTTGCCAATGTTATGATTTTAGACCAGAAACGTCTGGTTGTAATTATTACGATAATTGTAACAAATGTGACATGGGTGGCGATTGTCCAAACCCAGATGATTCATGTTATAATGATTATTGTTGGAACGCCCCAAGAGCGACTTGTATAGATGAAACAGCTCTATGTCATGTAATGATCGTAGGATGTGGATCTTCATGAAAACAATCCTTGCAGCCATCATGAGTTTTTTAATGTTTATTTCTACAATTCTTTTTCAAAATTATAGTGTAAAAATAGAACCTATAGGCTATGGGATAACAGCAAGGGATGTTATTTTTATCATCAGTAATACGGGTGAATTTTCAGTAAAGGATATAACAATCTTAGTTGATGGAGAAGAATATGAGACTATTTCAGGTACGCTTGGTCCAAAAAAGGCTTTTCAAGAAAAATTACACTTGAATCCAGGTGAGCATTTGATTGAAGCAAAAACCTCTGAAGGAGCACATGATTCCATTAACATAACCATATCATCAATAGAAGAAAAACCAAGAGTTGTTGAAGCAAAAAAAACAAGTTCTTTACTCGAGAAGAATAAGGTTTTTATTGGATTATTATTCCTTTTTATAGTTTCAATTGTAGTTACATGGTTCTTATCAAGAAAACCAAGAGTGAAGTTATATTTTTAAATCAAATAGGATCCTTTAGACCATGCCCAGTAAGTACACAAACTATAGTTCCTTTCAATTTATTCAATTTCAGTAACCCAGTCAAAGAAACAGCACCAGACGGCTCAACATACAACCCGTCTTTACAGCCTAGTAATTTTAGAGTTTTCAGCATCTCTTTATCGCTAACTTTTTCTGCAAATCCTTTTGAATCTCTCAAAGCTTTCAACGCTTTCTGTCCATCTAGAGGATCACCACACTCTATGGCTGTGGCAATAGTTCTTGGGTTATCGATTGGTTTAACTTTTCCATTTTTTTTCATGAATGCGTCAACAATCGGAGAACAACCTTCAGCCTGTATTCCAATCATTTTTGGTAATTTATCGATCAACCCAACTTTTTTTAAATCATTGAATGCGTCCCAAACAGCATAAATTAGAGTCCCATTACCCATTGGGCAAACAACATAATCAGGAACTTTCCAGTTCATCTGGTCTGCAACCTCGAAACCGACAGATTTTTGCCCTTCACCACGATAAGAGTAATCCCCCATCAAATAACTTCCACTTTTTCTTGCATAAATCTCGCATTCTTTTGCTGCTTGAGAATATTCCCCTTTTATTCCTATTATATCCGCCCCATATGCTTTAATCTGTTTTATTTTTAATTCTGAAACAACTACATCTTTAGGTAGGAATATCTTACAATTTATTCCGGCTTTAGCACAATAAGCTGCCACTGATGCGCCCATGTTACCAGTCGAAGCACAACATACTTCTTTCATTCCTAGTTCAACGGCCTTGCTTATCTCAACAGTTGTTCCCCTGTCTTTGAAACTTCCTGTGGGGTTCATTCCCTCAAACTTTAACCACACTTCTTTATTCTTGCTTGAAAAATAATTTGATTTTAACAGAGGAGTTCCGCCTTCCTTCAAAGTAACTTTATTTGAAATATCAATTAAAGGGTAGAACATCCAGTATTTCCAATGCCAAATCTGTTCTCTCAAGAATGACTCTTTAACGATCATGTCTTCTATTTTTTTATAATCATAGTCGATGTCTAAAGGACCTCCACATTTCTTACAATGGACTAGATTTTCTTCTGGTTTATGAATTTTACCACATTTAACACAGATAAAAGATTTAGCCAAAACCATGTATATTATTTGGAATTTTTAAGTTAAAAATTAACTTTTAAGTAAAATGAGTATTTGTCCTTATCCATTTTCCAATTTCTTTTTTATTTAATTTTCCCCTAAAATCTTCCAAATTATCTAGGACTTTTCCAGATTTTTTTAAAGAAATAGCTAACTCTCTACTAATATTATCTATATCTTTTTTATCAGTATCTCTACCAATACAAAACTCAATTGCAATATATTTAAGGGAAAAGAATAATTCAACTTTATTATAAGATTCATAAGGTTTTATTGACATCTGACCATCTTCTGATTCCGTAATACCTTCATGTAAATCTATGATAGCACCGTATAATAAAAATAGAAGTTTTTCTTCTATAGAATGTGGTATTTTCAATAGAGAATAAAAAATATTGAAAGGTCTTTTTGGTTTTAAATATATGTCCGTTGATTTTATTCGTTCACGAGAAAGTTCAGGGTATTCAGTTTTTATTTCTTCATCTAATAAATAATCCATTGGTATGATTTCTTCTGTTTTTTCATATTTACAAAATTTTATAGGAGCTTTGAAAGTAGGAAATGCCCATTTATAGGTTTTAGTACCATAGTATCTCAATCTTTCTCCTATCTTCTTACTTATTTTTTCATCCTTATGTTCCCCGAAAGTTACTATCATGGATAATAATAAAACAATTAAATTTTTGAGTATTGGTTTCCAGAACAAAAATTTATCTTCCCTTGTTTTTCAAAACGAATAGGTACTTCATATGTATACATGGCATTGTAATTTTTTAGACCGATATAAAAAATATCTTATTTGGGTTCGGATAGAAAGCTTTAAGCATATAGTTGTCCTGGGAGTGGAGTTGTTAAAATATCAGGTAATTTTTCTTTCAGTAATTCAGTTGCACCGAATAAAACATGTATTAATCCAGCTTCATCTTTTACATGAATAACATCAAACGATAAGCTTTTATAGAAATCTGTATCTGAAGTGACTGCACATCTAGAAAATTTAGCAACGCTATCCATTAGTGGTTTGAGGACTCTTCTATTCAAATTACCCATATCTACAGATAATAGGAGATTTTCTGGAATATTTTTATAAGCGTATAGCGGTGAAATAGGTTTGGCAGTATTTAAAACACGTGGTATGAGGTTTGATGAACTACTACCATCATAAGTTTCCGCAGTTTTTCCACTACTTGCAAAACGATACTCTAGTAGTTTTTCAAAACATTCTATATATGTACGTACAGGAATTCCACCTTCAGCAAATCCCTTTTTATCCATCCATGGTCCATATAAAAAAATAGCTTCAGAAGATGCAATCTTATCTGCTAGTTTTTCCGCTTTTTTAGAGATATTCATAGAATAAATGATGAAGTTGAAAGATTTAAGTTTTACTTAGACAAAATCTATCTTTTTTTGTTTTTAAGAACAAAAACGTACTTCATCGGAGTAAAAGATTCTAAATCAGTAATGTAACCACATCTTTTACAAACATAACCGATGTGAATTTTCTTGTTTAATAAATTTTTGCCATATATCTTACTTACTTTTTTATCACAGACAGGACAAATATCTAATTTCGTCATCTTAGGAACTTTTTTAGTTTTGGCCTTTATCTCTACGTTAGGAATCTTTATAACAAGTTCTTTTACCCTCCTAGGTGAAAGTACGTATTTTTTGTCACATTTTTTTAACTCATTCAAGACATGGAAACATAAATCCTCTTGCGATTGAACAACCCCCCTTTTTTTAAGAACTTCTTTTATTACACTGATGACAAAATCTGGCCTAGGAATTTTTTTCGTTACCATGTTCTCTATTCTACTTTAAATTTTCATCCTTTAAATTAATTTATATGACGATAAGAAAAGGACAAAAAGAAGATTTAGAAACGATAAAAGATATATCGTCGATTTCTTTGAAATCAATTCTTCCAATAAAATATTTTGAAAAATTTTTAGATAACACTATAGTTGCTGTTGAAAATGGAAAAATTGTCGGTTTTCTGATTTTTAAAAAAGAAAATGTTATGAATTTTGCAGTCCATCCTGAATTCAGAAAAAAAAATATAGGAAAAAAATTAATCCAAGAATTGATGAAAAAATACAGAACAATAAGATTAAGAGCAAGAGAAAACAACAAGAACACTATTGATTTTTTAGACAAACTTGGATTTAAACAAAAAAGAAGGACAGAACAATATTATTCGAACGGTGACAATGCAATAGAAATGGAATGGAAAAGATAATTATTCTATGTAAATTCCTGGTTTACCAAATTTAGCCCTCTTAGCTTTATTTTCTGGATCATATTTTTTAACGTCATCAAATTTAAAAATCTTCACGTTATCGAAACCAAAATCGTCTTTCAAGAAACTTGTTGTTTGTTGTAATCTTATCAACTCTTTTTCCGTTTGAACGTACAAATAAAGTCCCTTATTTTTATTCGATAGTCTAATGACTTGTTTTATATCTTCACATATTTTCATGAACATGTCTTCTTCTTTCAAGACATCCTCGTTTATCTTTTTCAAATCAAATTCTGGCCATTTTTCAAATAAAATAAATTTATCTTTACCCATCTTTTGCCAAATTTCTTCTGAGATGAATGGCGCATAAAGACTCAGAACCTTTGTTATAGTTTCTAACGCATAATTCAATATCGCTTTATTCTTCTCTACTGACCTTTTAAAATACCATTGTAAATCATTAATCATAGAATGGAAATACGTGAGAGCAGATCTATTCTCAACTTTCTCAAGATGTTCAGTAATATTTTTTATGTATTTCTGGAATCTAGAAATCAACCATTCATCTATCGGTCTGTTCAACATCACTTTTCCTTTATCATAATATTTCTCCACAATCTCATAGAATGACGATAGTTTATTCTTCCAGGCAATCACATCTTTTTCAGACCAGTTTGCATCGTTCAACCCTTCTGCAGAATCCATCAATGCCACTCTGGTAGCATCAACACTGTATTTTTCTACAGCATCGTTCAATAAGATAAAGTTTCCTTTAGATTTGCTCATTTTTTCTCCTTCTATGTTGAGCATACCGTTCACTGTAAAACTTTTTGGCCACTTTTCTTGGTTTTCAGGCCAGATAGCTGTGTGATGGAATATACAGAAACTCAGATGATTTGGAATGAGTTCTTTTGCTGAACCTCGTAAATCAAACCCATACCAGTATTCAAACTCTTTTTTCATTTTTTGTAAAATTTCTTTGCTGATACCCGTTTCTTCAGAAATTTTCTTTACATCCCCTTTTCCATGGAACACAAACTCAAACACATCATCGTTCAAATTATCGGGTTCTATCTTTTCTGAATTTATGTAATTTGCGATTGTATAGTAAGCCATGTAAATGACAGAATCACTCAAAGTTTCAACGATCCATTCTTGATCCCATGGTAATCTCGTTCCAAGACCAGATTTTCTTGCACACGCCTTATCTTCTAACCATTCGATTATCGATTCAAAATTCCTTCTCGCTTCATCTGGATGGATTTTCATGTTTCTCAAACATATTCTAGCTTTCTCCTTCCATCGTTCATCAGAGAATTTCAGGAACCATTGATTTTCTAGAATTTTTACATGACACTTAGTCCCACATCTGCATATGATTTCACCAGATGGTTCCCACATGTGAGACGCTGCGTTAATTTTCTGAAGGTCTTTAGATAAATCTTCTTTTACTTGTGAGACTTTCATCCCTTGATAATCTCCACAGTTATCTCTAAGTATGCCTTGATGGAACTCTTTCTTGTACAAGATATTTGTTGCTTTATCCAATTTTTCAACTTCATTCTGGTTTTTAACATCAAGTTCTTTACATAAATCAACAGCAGGATGTTCACCTAAACCCGGAGTCTTGACAACGGATATAGGTTTAATATTCTTCACTTCATCTACGTTTATACCATATTTTTTTAAGAAACTTGGGTTGTTGATTAAATCCATTAGTCCAACCCAATCGTAAGGTGCATGAGAAGGGACTGACATCACTAAACCCGTCGCATTATTAGGACTAACAAAACTTGCTGGCAGAATTAAGATTTCATTCATCAATATCGGGTTTATACATTTTTTGCCTATCAACTCTTCGCCTCTTATCTTCCCTTTTATTTTAACTGAATGTATTTGATCTCTCAATTTCTCTGCACAACTTTCACTTATTATCCAGATCTCTTTGTCAACTTCTGCTCTTACATATTCTACATCAGGTTTCACCCAAACGTTTGTGACACCGTATATAGTTTCTGGTCTTAACGTAGCCATCGGCAATATTTCACCGGAAGGAAGCTTGAACTTAATCAATATGTAATCGACTGGAGCTTCACCCTCTCCACGCAATCTATCATGATCTCCAGTAGGACTCTTACAATTAGGACACCATACCACTGGATGCGTACCTTGAACAACATACCCTTTATCCTTTAACAATCGATACTGCCATTCGATGAAACGATTGAACGTTGGGTCGATAGTCGTAAAACTTCTTCTCCAATCTACAGATACCCCCAACCTCTCAGCATCTTGCTTTATTCTCTTCTGCCAATACCTCACGATAAACTTCGGATCCTTAAATTTATCCACATCTTTTTCTGGAACACCAGAACTTATCAAAATTTTTTTTTGGATTAAATCACCCTTCTTCAACCTTTCTGTGGCACCAACGATAGGCTCACCCGTTGCATGGAAAGCAAACGGAAATAAAACGTTGAAACCCTGCATTCTTTTAAACCTTGCCATGACGTCCAACCTGGTCAAAGTGAAAGTATGACCTAAGTGAAGAGGCCCATCAACGTATGGAAAAGGAAAATTAACAAAATATTTCTTTTTTTCACCAGGATTGGCTTCAAATATTCTTTCATCTACCCATTTATTTTCCCATTTCTCTTCAATCTCTTTGAAATTTGGGGCTACGATGTCAATTCACCCTACAGTATGAATAAACAACAGCAAATAAAAAATTAATGGTTAATTTTTTAAATACAATAGTTATTTTTATTCTATGGCCTCAAAAACTGTAACTGTTGCTGTTGCCCAATTGGAGTTAACCACAAGCGTAAAAAATGATGTAGAAAAAATAAAAAATCTTATAAAAATTGCTAAGGGTAAAAATGCTGATATCGTTGTTTTCCCTGAAACTTCCCTGAAGGGAGAACCTATAGATATCAACGATCCTATTATAAAAGGAATTTTCTCTCAATGTAAAAAGAGTTCAATATGGTGCATTATCGGAGATTACATTAAAGAGAAAAAACATACTTACAACACGATGTTATTAATAGACAGAAAAGGTAATATCTTTGGTAAACAAAGAAAAGTTTTTATTTGCGAGGATAACCCTTCAATTAAAGAAGGTTCATCATTTAAAGTTTTTTCCACAGAACTAGGGAAAATTGGAATAGCCATATGCTGGGATATTTCTTATTCCAATTCATTATCATCAATGGCCAAGAAAAAAGTAGATATAATTTTTTGTCCTATGTTCTGGTGTTATGACAAATGGGCGCATAAAAACAACCCTTTAATAAAAGAGAAAAAAATATTACAATCTTTATTGCTTACAAGAGCTTATGAGAATTTAGTCTATGTAATTTTTTGCAGCCCTATATTCAAAAAAAACAAAACTTTAGTGTCTTATTCTGCTATTGCAGAACCTCATAAAATAATAAGGGAGATATTTAAAAAAGAAGGAATGATAATTGCTAAACTTAACATCTCTAAACTACATGAACTGAGAAAGAGATATAAGAAGGATTACAGAAAACAACTATTTTGATATTCTTTTAACTTCTTCGTACAAATAATTAACCAACGCATTAGCAACTCTTTTAGTGTCTTTTAGAACAAAAGTTATCGAAGGACAGCTGTTTGCTTCAATCACATACCAGTTGCTTTTATCATCTTTAACCAGATCTAAGCCACACCATTTCATCCCAAACGCCTTAGAAGCCCTTTCACATAATTTCTTCAATTTTTTATCGGGTTTAAAACTCCTGTATACTTCTGTCTTTTTCATACCTGTTTGTTCCCAGGTTTTACCGAATTTGACTATGCTTTGAACAACTTTATTCCCGACTAAAGTAACCCTGTAGCTCATATTATTATTTTTTATATACTTTTGTGCAATTATTGGAGATTCGGGATTCTTTTTTATTATCTTTTTTATTTTATGCTCAAATTCATCATAGTTTTTTGCCCTTTCCACGCAAGTTCCTTGATCAGAAAATACTGCTTTTATAACCATGGGGTCTTCTGATAAGATTTTTTTAACCCTACTTTTACTATGCTTAAACCTCTTTGAAATTAGATAAGTCAAAGGTGTTGGTATGCTATGTTCTAAACATTCTAAATAAAACATCCACTTATCTTCTTGATAATAGAAAGAATGACTAGAATTAACGACTTTAACCCCGAATTCTTCGAACGATTTTGAAAGCTCTATAGCCTCAAAGGTAAATGGTTCACAAGAGGCGTTATTAAGGATTAATTTACAAAGCCTAGCTTGTTCTTCTATTTTTTGCTCATCGATCTGCTTTTCTAAAGGGAAAAGTATTAAGTTAAACCTTCTTTTTAATACTTTAATTAAGAACTGATCTTCATAATCTTTTTGCGATTGAACGTATACGTAACCAATGTTATATTTTTTCATATTATATATTTTGTTTTTAACTGTATATTTTTATTAATTAACTCAAAAAAATGAACGATTTTTCTCTAAAAATCAAATTTCAAATGACCATATATTAATAAAAAGATTAACAATATACCAGTAGCTTAGTTTTTACAATTACATAAAATTAAAAATATAAAATATTTTATAGATACAATACCTTTAAAGAATTTATTAGGGGCCTGTAGCTCAGCTTGGACAGAGCAACTGCCTTCTAAGCAGAAGGTCGAGGGTTCAAATCCCTCCAGGCCCAAAATACCCCTATACTATTAAAACATTTATTAACCCGAATAAAAGATATATCAGGAGGTATTTTAGTGTCTGAACGAGAAGAAGCTATAATAAGAATCGTGGTAGGAATAGTGTCTGGTATACTTTTAAATATTTGGAAAATCGCAGTAGCAATCCTAACAATATTCCATTGGGTCTATGTAATATTAACTGGAGAAAGACATGCAGGACTCGCTAAATTCTCAAATCAATATTGCACCCAAGACTATAGGTTCAACAGATACATAACTTTTGTAACAAATGAGAGACCATTCCCATTCAACGGAACAGGGAAAGATATATTACCAGTTGTTATGAAAAAAAAGTAATTTTTAACACTTGAAAAAAAGCCAATTTTTTTCTTGATTTTTAAATTTTACTAAACAATATCTTCCTTTTAATTTTTTACCATTTATACGCACAACAATTTTATCATCATTTTTTTCTTCTAAATCATAAGTTCCTTTATCCCATATTTCAACAGTTCCAGCACCATACTCACCTTCTGAGATTTTTCCTTCAAAATCTGCATAATCAACTGGATGATCTTCCGTCTGAACAGCCAATCGTTTAACATCTTTTTCTATCGGAGGTTCTTTAGGGACAGCCCAACTTTTCAACACACCATCCATCTCCAACCTTAAATCGTAATGTAAATGAGAAGCATCATGTTTTTGAATTACGTATATTTTATTCTCACCTTTCTTCGGCTTACCTTCAGGTTCATTGGTTTTTTTAAAATCCCTCAATTTTTTATAATTTTCAAGACTCATACTTATTCCGGTAAAAATTTAGTCAAACAAAAAATTGTTAAAATACCCAAGAATAGGAAAATACTTTCTATGATTATTATTTTTGTTTTTGTTTCTCTATGCAAATCAGGTATAATATCAACGAGAGACAAATATATGAAACCACCACCTGCAATCGATAAAAGAATTGGTATTATATTCTGAAAAATATTAGCAAAAAATAATGTCACTAAACCACCTATTACTGCTAAAAATGCTGATAATAAATTATAGAATAATGCTTTTCTTGGTTTTAAACCACTTTTTATTAAAATCCCAAAATCCCCCATCTCTTGTGGTATTTCGTGTAATGCTATTGCCGTACTTGAAATTATTCCTGATTGCAAACTTGTTAAAAAACTAGCTGCGATTATACTACCATCGATAAAGTTATGGACACAATCTCCGATTAAATTTAGATAAGCAGAAGGCTCTATTTTTTCATGTTCTTCATGAATAAGATGACAATGGTGCCAATGAATGTATCTTTCTACTATGAAAAAAATCAATATTCCCATTAAAACATAAAATAAAGTATTGTTTCCGAAAATCTCAAGAGCTTCAGGTAAGACATCAAAAAAAGAAGCCCCTAACATCGATCCAGCTGCAAAAGCAACAAGAACAAATAATATTTTTTTTATAAAATCTTTTTTAAATGAAAGTGTTATTATACCAACTAATGATATTAAACTCACAAGAATTGTTGAAGCCAAAACCAATAGTATATTTCCTAACATTTTTACACTATTAACTCATTGCATTTATAAAATTAATCTTTAATTGAAAATAAAAATGATATATTTAAATAGTTTGAGAGTGATTAATTCTCAGTTAAATAAAAATGGTGATAACAAAAATGCCAAAGTATGAAGAAGAATGGGATGAGGAAGAAGGCGGCGAAGAAGAAGAGTTGTAACAACTCAAAAAATTCAGTGAACCTAATTTTTTATTTTTATTCTTTTTAAAAAACCCTAAGTACATAGGCTATTAAAATAATTCCAATCATCCAACAATAATAAGAGAATAAATAAAATTTTTCTTTCTGTATAGTTTTAAATAAAAACCTTAAAGACAAATAACCAACCATTCCTGCTATAGAAGTTCCTACCAACATTGGGATTAACGACGTACTATTTTTGAAATCAAATTTACTAATCTCAAAAAAATTTGCACCGATTATTGCAGGGATAGAGAGTAGAAAACAAAATTTAAAAACACTTTTTTTATCAACGTCTCTAAGTAAACCCATTGAGATGGTTGAACCACTTCTTGATATTCCTGGCATTAAAGCTATAACTTGAGCAAAACCAATCAACATAGAATCAGAAAAATTTAACTGGTTTCTCCCATTCTTATTTCTTGTAGAATACAACAGAATTCCAGTAACAATTAACGACACACCAACTAGAAGTAGATTATTAAAAAAATATTCAATGTAATCATGTAAAATAAACCCAGCAAAACCTACTGGGACACTTCCAGCTATTAAGAATAAACCCAATTTTCCATCTTGAGATTTAAAATCAAGCCTCAAAAAACTTTTAACAATTTTTAATATATTTTCCCAGAATAAAACAAAAATTGCAAGTAAACTCCCAAAATGAAGCATCACATTAAACAATAAAGGTACTTCTATTTTAAACAATTGTTGAACTATAACTAGATGAGCAGAACTGGATATCGGTAACCACTCTGTTAAACCTTGGATAAAACCCAACAAAATAGCTTCTAGTATCGTTGTCATATATTTTCTTTATTTTTTTAGTCTTTTATTTGTAACGTTAAACTTAATAAAACTAAAGAGATAATTAAATTGATTGGATGACTAGGCTGATTTTGCTCACTTCTGGAAAGGGCGGTGTCGGAAAGACAACTTTAACTTCTAACTTAGCTACTGCTCTAGCTGCCTTTGGTGAGAATGTAATAGCGATGGATGCTAACTTGACCACACCAAACCTAGGTTTACACTTGGGTTTACACCTAGTTCCAAAAACACTCCATGATGTTCTTAAAGGAGAGAGTAGTTTACAAGATGCTATCTATCCTCATCCCCTTGGTTTTAAAGTGATACCCGCTGGTTTGAGCATAGACGACCTTAAGGGAGTGGATGTTGGAAGATTGCCTGAAATAAGTTTTAGTTTGCTCGGAAAAGCTGACTATGTTATTATAGATGGTGCTCCTAGTTTAGGAAGGGAAGCTTTATCTGCACTTTCTGCTTCAGATGAGATAATCTTAATAACAAACCCGAATCTACCAGCAGTAACAGATGCGTTAAAGATATTGAAGATCGCTCAAGAATCAAACATAAAAATTATTGGTACTGTCGTTAACAGAATAAAAGGAAGTAAACACGAACTAACAACTGAACAAATAAAAGAAATACTCGGTGTTCCAATAATCGCAGAAATACCCGAGGATGATAACGTTGCTTTGAGTATAGCTGCAAAAAGGCCATTGGTTGAATATATACCAAATTCACCTGCTTCTATAGAAATAAAGAGATTGGCTGCTTTGTTGAGTGGAAGAAAATACGAAAAACCAATAATTAAGAACAAAAATTTAATACAAAGATTAGTATTTTGGCTAAAGAAATAATTCATTTTATAAAACCTAAATTATTTTTTGTTGACTGGTATGATTTGCAAAGATTGGGTATATGGTACTGTTGAAATAGAAGATAGAGTTATACTAAAGTTGATGAATTCAAATGCTGTTCAAAGACTCAAAGGCATTAATCAAGGTGGTCCATTAGTCTTACTCAATTCTGATAATTTTTTGAGTGGGTATAAAACGACAAGGTTCGACCATTCACTCGGTGTATGTATACTTCTTAAAAGATTCAACGCATCATTGGAAGAACAGATCGCCGGGCTTCTGCATGACATATCACACATGGTTTTTTCACATGCAACAGATTTTTTGTTCGATCGTGGTATGCAACAAGACTATCATGAACTTTTTCATGAAAAAATAATACTTGATTCTGAAATACCATCTATCCTCAAAAAACACAACATCGATGCAAAGGACATTCTAGATGATAAAAAATTCCCATTATTGGAGAGAAAATTACCTGACTTGTGCGCAGATAGAATAGATTATTTTCTCAGAGACATGTGTATTTATGACGATTTGATCAAGGAGAAAGTTGATACGATTCTGAATTCTTTGACAGTATTCAAAAAAGAAATAGTGTTCAATAACATACAGATGGCAAGGTTGTTCGCAGAAAAATTTATACAAGCCAATAGAATGCTTTATTGTAACCCATTCCAATCAGCTTTGTTTAAAGTCATGTCAGATGCTTTGAAACTGGCTATGTCAAAAGGGTTCATGGATGAGAATGATTTGTTTTCTACTGATAATTTGGTACTAGAAAAATTACGAGAATCAAATGATAAAGAAATAATGGATAAATTGAATTTAATTTCTAATTTTGGAGTGATAGAGGATAAAAAAAATTATGATTTTCATTTGAAATCTAAAGTGAGATATGTAGATCCAAAAATTATAGTTGATGAAAAATTAGTGAGGTTATCAGGTTTAGATGAATCTTATAAAACGATGATGAATAATTTCATTTCTGAAACATCAGAAGGGTTCTTTGTTAAGATAAAAAGAAAATTTTAATTTTTACCCATGAATTCTTCTAATTTATCAAGGGCTTCTTCTAGTATTTCTTTTTCTGGCAATATAACAGCGCGGGCGTGACCCTTACCATAAACAGGATCAAAACCAGAACCAAAAGGTAGATAAACGCCTGTCTGTTGTAAAAGATCTAGACAAAATTCTTTATCAGTCTTCCATCTCCCTTCTGTATCAAATTTTGGAAATATGTAGAATGCACCTTCAGGCTTCTGCGTTTCAATCCTATTGATTTCATTCAACCTCTTGTGAGCGAATTCAGCCCTTTCTTTTAACTTTCTGTTCATCTCAGCTATATGGCCTTGCGGTCCTTTGAATGCTTCGGCACATGTCTTCATTGCTGGTGTATTCGCAGACAACCTAATTGTAACAAACTTATTAAAAGCTTCTTTTAATTCACCCAAAACATTCACTGGGTCATAGAAGTAAACATAGCCTACCCTCCATCCTGGCATCAAATAAGCCTTTGAAAAACCGTTCAAACCTATGACAGGAATGTCTTTTGTTAATGAAGCAACATCAGCATGTTCAGTTTCTCCAAATATCAATTGATCATAAATCTCGTCAGCAATAATAGGTAGATGATTCTCTCTCGCTATGTCTATAATTTTTTTAACAGTAGGTTTACTATACACGGCACCAGTAGGGTTGTTCGGGTTGATTATTGCTATTGCTTTAGTGTTTGGTGTAATTTTGTCACTTAGATCATCCACATCAGGCTGCCAACCATTTTCTTCGACTGTTCTATAATTAACTGGTTTACCTGTATAATATTTAACCCATTCTATGTATGGGGGATAGGCAGGTCCTGGTAATAGAATTTCATCTCCTCTACCTTGTTCGATCATCGCACCGAAAAGAAAACAAATAGCCTCACTGAGTCCTTGAGTTACAAAAATATCTTCATCGCTTAAATTCAATCCATTTTTCTTATTCTCTCTATCAGCTATGGCTTTTATTAAGGCAGAATCACCTCGAGATGGTGAGTAGTGACCACTTTTTCCTTCTATTACTCTGTGCATTGCATCTTTTAGGTATCGTGGTGTGTCAAAATCAAAAATGTCTGGATCACCAACGTTCAAAAAATATATTTCTTTACCCTGGGCTTGTAATGCTTTTGCATATTTATTAAATTCTCTTAAAGGAGATTCAAGACTTAATGCACGTGTACTTGCTTTGTAACTTGGCCATCCTACTTGTCCATTAACTGTCATAACAATCTATATCGACGAAAATTATTTAAACCCCACTCATACAAGAAATTCCTTACTTTGCTGCCATGAATTTTTCTAGTTTACCGAAAGCTTCGTCCATTATCTCAACTGGCGGCAATATAACAGAACGGAAATGTTCGTTGCCGTAAACAGGGTCAAAGCCAGAACCATTAGGTATGACAAGGCCTGTATTCTCTAGAACATCCAGGCTGAATTCTTTGTCAGTCTTCCATTTTCCACTTAAATCAACCTTTGGAAATATGTAAAATGCCCCTTCAGGTTTCTGTGTTTCAATTCTATTAATTTCATTCAACCTCTTATGGGCGAATTCAGCCCTTTCTTTTAACTTTCTATTCATCTCAATTATATGATCTTTTGGACCCCTGAATGCCACAGCGCATGCCTTCATCACTGGTGTGCATGCAGACAGTCTTTGTCTCGACTCAGAATTTACAGCATTCTTTAATTCATTCAATTTATTCATTGGGTCATGGAAGAACATGTAGCCTACTCTCCATCCTGGCACCAAGTAAGCCTTTGAAAAACCGTTTAAACCTATAACTGGAACATCTTTTGTTAATGAAGAAACGCCAACATGTTCAGTTTTTCCGAATATCAACTGGTCATATATCTCATCAGAAATAAGGGGTAAATCATTCTCCGCTGCTATGTCTATCATCTCTTTAATAGTGGATTTGTTGTCAACAGTACCGGTGGGATTGTTCGGATTGATTATTACTATTGCTTTAGTTTTTTTGTTGATTTTTTTTCTTAAGTCATCCACATCCGGGTTCCAGCCTTCCTCCTCTATTTTCTTGTAGCCAACAGGAATACCATCTAAAAATTTAATGTATTCTATATACGGAGGGTAGGCAGGTCCTGGTAGCAGAATCTCATCTCCTCTACCTGGTTCGATCATCGCACCGAAAAGAAAATGTAATCCTTCGCTTATCCCTTGGGTTATAATAACATCATCATTCGTCAACTGCAAATTGTTTTTCTTGTTCTCCCTTTCAACTATAGCCTCTATTAAGGTCTTATCGCCCTGAGAGTCTGAATAATGGCCAGCTTTTCCTTTGATTGCTTTTACTAATTCTTCTTTTATGTAATCAGGCGTGTCAAAATCGAAAACGTTAGGATCACCGATGTTGAAATAGTATATTTTTTTTCCTTGAGCTTGTAATTTTTTTGCGGGAATTACTAGGTCCCTTATCGGCGACTGAAGATTCTTAGAACGGGTACTTGCTTGCATAACATCATTTATCTGACTTTATATTTAAAAGTTTTACCACTCCTCAATTTAAATCCTTAACTGTTCAAAATTTATATTAATTTTAATTATTTTATGGTTATTACCATGGATACACTAGACATTAAATTAACTGATTTTGGTAGGAATCTTTCCTTTGATAGTGGAGTAGTTCAACTCATAGATAATTTAGCTCTATTTTCAAAAGAAGGAGGAAGACATCTAGCTGGTGGTCAACCCCCATTTCCTAATCCCATATCTGATATAGTTAAAGAAGGTGAGAGAGAGGTTTCGGATAAGTATTCACATAAACAACTGCACAGTTATGGTGATCCACAGGGGTTCCCTCCCTTGCGTCAAGCTATTGCAAATGAATATCATAGAGTATATGATTGGCCAATAGATCCTGATAAACATGTAATAGTAATGGCAAGTTCATCTTTTGCTAATTTTGCAATTATAAATTCTTTAGCAGGTCAAGACTGTGGAAACATGTTATATTCTACAACTTTTCTGCCACAATACATAGGATATGGTGGACAATTTATATCAGGTGTTGAACGTACACTTATCTCTTTATATCAAGAAATAGAAGAAAAAAGCGATAATCGATTTAGATTTAAACCCAATTTTGACTTATTAAAGAAAACACTTCAGATACCAAATGTAAATTTGGTTATACATTCGAGAGAAAATAACCCAACCACACAGGTATTGCAAGATGATTTATTCGAAGAATTTGTTGACACTACTTCAAGTTCACGAAAATGGCTTCTCCTCGACGAAGCTTACGGAAACCCACATCCTGGTCTCATTTATACTAAAGATAAATGTGAGCCTGTTTTCAGAGAAGGTGTAATTATGTCAAAAACACTTTCAAAAGATTGTCTTTCTGGTGACAGGGTCTCTTATGTAATTTGCAAGGATGAAAGAATTATAAGAATTCTACGTAAATTGAATACTCATATAATGTTCCAACCATCAACTTTTTCCCAAGCTCTGGTAGAAGTCCTAATGACATCTGGAAAAATTTATGATATTGGAAAAACCTTAAGAGAACATCTTCAAAAAAATGAAAAAATAGCTGTGGATACGTTCAGAAAAGAATGTGATTCAATGGGTAATGTTCTTCTCCATCTATATGAAAGTGCATTCTATGGTTTCTATTTTTTGCGAAACTTACCTGAGGATAAAACCGCTGCAGACGTTGAAAATGCAATGGCAAAAATTAAAGTACCAATTGTAAATGGAAAACATTCCTTTTATGGATCTCATGTTTTTAGTCATCAAAATCTAAGTTACGATCCTAGAGTAATGTCAGAATCCACTTTCAGGGTTTGTTATTCCGGGAACCCAGAAAAACCACAAGATTTAGTTTTATCTATGACCGATCTTGCTCATGCGGTTGACTCAGCTGGTTACGGAATGAAGAAATAATTAACTATTATAGATTTTTCTCTAATATGAATATATCATTACATCTTTCTGTTTTTCTTTCAAGTATCCTGAAATTGTATTTAATCAACATATTCAATGTTCTGATGTTACCAACTCCAACTTTAGCCCAAACTTTTTCATAACCAGAGTCTGTTATGTCATTCATGAATCGATCAAACATTAAACTTCCCAGTCCATTGTTCTGATAATCTTTTCTAATAGCACCTATCCAAGCATAAGCTATTTTAGGCTCATCTTCATACCAAACCATCGTACCTATCGGCCTTGAACCATCTTTGGCTAACCAAATACCATGCTTTCTTTCTTCCAGCCTTTTATCAATCTCTTCTGCAGTAACGTAATTTTTTGTGAAATCTAATTCTTCGTGTATCAATGACAGCAATGATTTTAAATCGTCTATAGTTCCCCGTTGCAATTGTACTGTGTACATGTCGAATCACCCTTCAGCCTAAAATTTTACAAACGAATTTTCCAGAATCAGTCAGTTTAACGGGGATTCCTTTGTTTCTAGAATTTCCAGTTATTATCAAGCCTAATCCCACTAGTTTTTTCAAGTTCCATCTCAGAGTAGAAGGAGGGATGTCATGGTTTATCGAAAGGTTTTCCACTAAGTTTGTAACATTTATACATTTTTCATCAGTTCTCAATTCTTTAAGAACAAGAATTTGATGTCTAGTTAAAACACTAAGTAAAACTTTTCTCAGGACTTCCGTTCGTATCGGTTTTGACCACCGATGAACCGGTTTTGAACACCGTCGATTTGGCTTGGCATCACTATCAACTGTATAGTTTAGAGAAAATACTATTTAAGTGTAATGTGCAAGAAAAATTGCGTATTACTTTAAGCATATTTAGGAGGAACTTTTACATCTAAAAGTTTATTGAAATATCCAGAATCCAACCAACCATGACCAGAAATGTTGGCAACTATTACAGCACCTTCTTTTGCCTTTTTTGCTTCTAAGGCTCGATCAATCATAGCTCTAACAGCGTATGATGATTCCGGTGCAATTCTCCAACCTTCAGTCTGTAAAAATATTTTTGAAGCTTCCATTATTTCAGCTTCATTTTGTGGATACCATCTTGGCTTAAAGTTTATGTATCCTCTATCAGCAAGAAAACTAACTATTGGGGCAGCAGCATGATATCTTAAACCATCAGCATAAATAGGTTCCATTTCAGTCTTATGACCTAGAGTACGCATTTTTAACATGGGTGTATGTTCTGCTACGTCTCCATAATCATATATGAATGGTCCAGAAAGATTTGCTGCTGCTTCAGATTGGGCAGGGATGAATTCAATACTATCCCTATCTATTTCACCTCTTAGTATTTGACCTGCAAATGGTAACGCTATTCCGCTAAAGTTAGAACCACCACCAAGACAACCAGTAATTACAGTTGGTTTCTCATCAATCATCTCTAACTGCTTCTGGGTTTCCAATCCGATAATGCTCTGATGTATTAAAACATGATTGAGAACACTACCTAGAGAATATCTGTATCCTTCATTTTTTTCAGCGAATTCAAGTCCTTCAGATATTGCAATTCCTAATGAGCCAGGATGTTTTTCATTTTCACTCCGCATTTTTCTCCCAAATTCTGTTATCGAACTGGGAGACCTGTGTACTATTGCTCCCAGGTTTTGCATGTATTCTAACCTCTCTGGTTTTAAATCAAATACATGTCCAACCCAAAAAACAACTAAGTCTAAATCTACTTGTCTCGTAGCATAAGCCAGCGCAGATCCCCACTGACCTGCACCAGTTTCTGTAGTTAAGCCTATTCTACCTTCTTTTTTAGCATAATAAGCCTGAGGTAATGCAGTGTTAACTTTATGAGAACCAGAAGGTGAAAGATCTTCACGTTTATAATATAATCTTATACTATCAGGTAATCCCAGATATTGTTCTAGTTTAAGTGCTCGAACTAAAGGTCTTGGTCTCCCAGCTCCCAAATATAACTCTCTTACCTCTTCTGGTATGTCAATCCATCCTTCTTTAGACATCTCTTGTTTCAAACATTCTCCAATCATAGTTTTTCCTAGAAATTCCATTCTTTTTCCATCAGGATCTTGTGGTGGAGGAAGAGGTTCTGGAAGATCTGCTTGTATGTTAAACCATTGTTTTGGAAGATCATCCACGGAAAGCAAAATTTGCGGATTTTTCATGCACAAAATTTAGTTTATTAAAGATTTAAGCCTAAAGACAGATAAACTTAAAAACATTACTCATTTTTTATCAATCCAAATAAACTATTAATACAAATCTCACAAGCAGCAGCTGGCATTTCAATTTCCCAATTAGAAATAACTTGAGGTTGAATTTCTGTAAAACTACCAACATGCTGTGCACCAACAACAATCTTAGCAGCGCTTCCAGGAATAAAACAAGGCAATGTTGACTCTTCTATTTTGTAATCTTTAATTCCTAAGTTACTCAAAATACTTTCAACCATTGATTTGATTTCAGAGAAATTAGCTTTCGAGTGACACAAAACAATTCCCAACCTTCTCATGGTTTTTGCTCCCGTCTCAGATGATGAACTCAATTCAATAACATCTCCAACTTCAAAAATATTCTGCGGATATTCTCTGTGTCTGTTCCTCCAAAGAACTTCCATCAAACTTGGTAGAAACCAATTTCTTACGATGTTATACTCCTCAGTCTTTGGGTTTGCAGTTTCAATCACATCTTTTTCTTCCATCAACATTTTTTTGTAGAGATTATCTTTGTTAGTAAGGATAAAAGTGACGACTTCCTGTAAGCCATATCCGACTAACAATGTTCTGAGTTTAGTTGAAAATGCTTCTAGAGGATTCTCCTCTCCAATCGTCGATATGTTTGGAATCTCTGGTTTAAATCTATCATAACCATAAGCAATCGCAATATCTTCAACTAAATCCATCGCATGCATTATATCAGTCCTATAGCAAGGAATAACGACTTGTATGCTCTTTCCAACTTCAACAGCATCTAACCCCATCTTCTGCAAGTATTCAATCATTTCATAATTCGTCAATTTTATTCCTAACAATTTGTTAACATAGTTTAGTTCTAAGTTCATCATGCCTGTTCCAAGCCTAGGCGTCTCTATTTCTCTATCGGGATATTTTACTTTGACGAGTTGGATTTTTCCGCCCCTGTCGGCTAAAGAAGTTACTACAATATTCAAGGCTTCGTTTATAGTTTTATCATCAGTACCAGTGATATCTATGAAAAGATTCTTTGTTTTCTCATCGACCATCGTGTGTATCGAATTTATTATCGGGGGCATCGCCATGACTTTGTTGTCTGAATCTATTAATATTGGATACTTGTCCATTCCTTTCAAAATCCAGCCATAATCCTTTCCCTTTGAAGTATGTCTCAGAATATTATCTAATGTCATCTCTCTTTGTTCGCCCAGTGGGATGAATTTGAATGAAGGATCTTTTGCTGTGTACAGAACAGGAAACTTAACTTTGTCTAAGTCATGCACACCTATCGCTGCCTTTCTTCTTTTTCTACAATGAGTTACATGTAATTTTTCTTGTATCTGCATCAAGGATTTTATGAATTCATCTGTCATTTGTACTCCTGTAACGATAGCAT
Source organism: uncultured archaeon (assembly GCA_964601485.1). Lineage (GTDB taxonomy): Archaea > Aenigmatarchaeota > Aenigmatarchaeia > CG10238-14 > CG10238-14 > JASEGC01. Next base: position 6,971 of record CAZRNP010000008.1, on the reverse strand, counting down.
TGACTATGAAGGGTCTTATCGGCTTGGTCGTGGAATCGACTTTAACCATGTAGATTGTTTTTTCAGCTTTGTAAGTTCTCAAACCAGTCTTTACGTTCATGAATGATGAGAATGCTCTAGCCAAACCTTCGACTGATAACATGTCAGGCCTGTTTGGGTTAACTTCAACTGAGAATTCATCTTTTTCTATACTTTCTACACCAACTCCTAACATTGGCAGTTTTTCTTCAATTTCTTTAACTGGAATATCTTTACCTACTAGTTTACAGAAATCGTTTACGTCGAAATTTATTACTGGCATGATTAAAATAATTATTTTGTACTTTTAAATCTTGAATTAAACAACTTTTACAAATTCATGCAGGTATTGTTCTAAACCCTTTTCCCCAAGTACAACTTTTTGCCATAATAATCCTTCTTTTCCCATTATCTGAAGTTCTAAAGTACATAGGTTGTCGCTTGTTTTTTCAAAGGGTATAACAACATCTTCTCTTATTGCAAATAAAGTGTTGTCTGGATTATGCTTATAAACAGTTTTACCGTCGACTGTATCACTTTTCCACATGTTGAAGCTGTAAAACCTTTGATAATCTCCATAAAAAGGTGGAGAAGCTATTGCAACTCCTATTCCACTTTGTCTGTTAACTAAACAACATTTGATAATTTGACGAATAGTAACTTTATCTAAAACCAGGTTTGTATGAGACCCAACATCAACCAAATAAGTTTTCAAACTAAAATCTTGTCCTGAATTATTTAAGTATATAGTATCTGTAGTAACTGATTTCATACCTGCTATAATTTCCAACATTCTGGCATATTCCGACGGTTTCATAGTTGAATAGAAAGAAAGAAACGAATAAAAGCTTTGTGTTTTTTTCAAATTACAATTTTAGAAAATGTGGTAAGTCAGAAACAGAATTGATTATTTTTTCAACTCTTAGTTCTCTCAATTCTTTTTCAGTAGAAACACCTGTTAAAACACCAACAAATTCAACTTTAGCAGATTTAGCTGCTTCATAATCAAATCGAGCATCACCGACAAACATAACATCTTCTGGTTTTACTTTCAGTTTTTTGCATGCGAACAGTAAAGGGTCAGGACTAGGCTTATGATTTTTTGTATCTTCGCAAGATACGATTACATCGAACCAATTCATGTCATAACCAGCTTCTATCATATGCTTTTCGATGAAGAACCTTAACTTACCAGAAACTATACCCAACTTTAAACCATATTTTTTCAGTCTACGTAAAGTTTCTACACTACCGTCAAAAGGAAATATTACTTTATTGATGAATTGTTGTCTGAATGTTCTTGCAAATAGATCCACGTCAAAACTAGGCCAGAAAAATTCTATACTTTCATCCAAAGGCGTACCCGATATTTTCTTTATTTCTTTATCTGTCGGGACTTTTAATTTGAAGCCTCTAGCGACTTTTTGGAGTAGTTTTATTATTATCTCATCACTGTTTAAAAGTACACCATCAACATCGAAAATTATGGCTTTTATTTTCATTATTTCACGAATAAATGTTAAATTGTTTTTCAAGTTCTTTGAACCTTTCTATTACTTTTTCTCTCTCTGCTATATTCTTCGTTCCAAAATCCTCAACAACGAATGAAGCAGCAGCAGAAGCAAACAAACCTGATTCCACTTCATTTTTAGTTTCAAAATATCTTATCGCGAACGCAGTTGCAAATACATCTCCTGAGCCAGTCTTGTCGACTAAAGTAGTCTTATAAGCAGGAATTTCATTGATTTCTTCTCCAGCTATTATAGACCCATTTTCACCTAGAGTTAACTCAACTGCTTTAATCCCAAAACTTCTCAATTCTTCACAAACTTTTTCATAATCTCTTTCTTTTGACACAGAACTTATCTCATCCATGCCAACTTTCAGTAGATCAACATATTTTAAGAATTCTTCTCTATCATCCCAGAATTTTTTTACAACTTCTTTTCCTTTTAATGTCCTGACAAAGCCCTGTGCATCTAGAGAAAGAATCTTACAATCCTTCCTAGCTTTCTTTATGCAATCTAGACTTATTTCATTGAAAACAGGGCCTAAAAAAATAATGTCAAACTTACCGAAACTCTTATAGTTTATTTTTCCAGCATCACTCAACACATACTGTTTTCTTCCACCTTCTGTGTAATCATTGACAAAACAAGTAATATTTTCACTTTCTTGTAATTCTACGTTTATTCCATGATTTTTTAGAGTTTTAACCCATTCAACTAATTCATCATTTCCTCTACTCAGGATATGACTTTCACAGCCTAATTTCACAGCAGTTATAGAGCTATAACTAGCATCACCACCAAAAACACATCTTTCTTCTTTTTTTGTTCTAATAATGTCCTTTGTTATGTTCCCCATGACTAAAAATTTCATAATTATTTAATTGACTTCGAACTATTTTTAACCAATGCAAAAACATATAAAAATGAAATGTAAATGATTTTGTTATGATAGAGATTCGTTTCCATGGAAGAGGAGGACAAGGTGTAGTTACCAGTGCTGAGATACTAGCTGTTGCAGCTTTTAAAGACAAAAAATATTCTCAAGCCTTCCCATTCTTCGGTACAGAAAGAAGGGGTGCGCCTGTGGTTGCTTTCACTAGAGTAGACGATAAATTCGTCCGAACTAGAGAGCAGATTTACAACCCAGATTGTGTCGTTGTGCTAGATTCGACTCTATTAGATGTTGTGGATGTCACTCAGGGGTTAAAGGATAATGGTGTTGTCATAATTAACACAAATAAAGATGTAAAACTGAATACTAAAGCCAAAGTAAAAGCAGTCGATGCCACTGGAATAGCTCTTAAGGTAATCGGCAAACCATTCGTTAACACACCGATGATTGGGGCATTAGTCGGTGCTACTGGTATAGTCAACATAGAATCTGTTTATAAAACGATAAGAGAGAGATTCCCTACTGAAATCGCGGAAAAAAATATAGAAGCGGTGAAACAGACTTATGAAAAAATCAAACGATAAAACTGAAATAAAGTGTGTGATAAGAAAACCTGGCAGTAGTGCAGAAGTTAAGACCGGATCATGGAGAACTTTTAAGCCTGTAGTTGCCGTTAAATGCATCGGTTGTGGAACATGTGTTCAATTCTGTCCTGAAGGTTGCATAAAACTGGTTGATAAAAAAGCTGTCATCGATTACGATTATTGTAAGGGCTGTTTGATTTGTATTAATGAATGCCCTGTTAAAGCTATAAAAAGTGAAACAGAAGTCAAATAAATTACAGAACCAATGAAAATAATGAAAGGGTTTAATTAAGAATGAAAATTTTAAAGCATATTGAAATATTTTAAGAAAAAAAAGGAGGGATTTTGATGAATTTAAGACGGCCGAATTCTAATGAGGCAATAGGAACGTTTAATCGTTCAAGAAACGTTGTTCCTATGTCTGGACTTTGTTCAAGATGTCTTGACGGATGTACGGGTAGTTGTGACATATGGTTATCATCTTTCAGAGGACGTGAAGTCCTTTATCCAGGACCTTTCGGAGAAGTAACTGCTGGTGCAGAAAAAAACTATCCCGTCGATTACTCTCATCTGAACATTCAAGGTTATGCTACTGGAGCAAAAGGTTTACCAGATGGAGTTAAAGCTGGTTCTGATGTGTTAATTTTCCCTAACGTTAATACTGAAACAGAATACGGATGGAGTAAAAAGGTTAAGCTGCGTATACCTATTTTCACTGGTGCATTAGGTTCTACAGAAATAGCTAGAAAGAACTGGGAACATTTCGCAATAGGAGCTGCTATTTCAGGCATTACAATCGTATGTGGTGAGAATGTATGCGGTATAGACCCAGGTCTTGAACTGGACAGTAAAGGTAAGATCAAGAAATCCCCTGAAATGGATCGCCGAATAGAGATTTATAAAAAATTTTATGATGGCTATGGTGAAATGCTCGTTCAGATGAACGTAGAGGACACAAAGTTTGGGGTAGCAGAATATGTATCGAGTAAACACAACCTTGAGACTATCGAACTAAAATGGGGACAAGGTGCTAAATGTATAGGCGGTGAAATAAAAGTTAAATCATTAGAAAGAGCAATTGAGCTTAAAAAAAGAGGATACATCGTTACGCCTGACCCAACACTTCCTGAGATTCAAAAGGCATTCAAGAGTGGAGCGATTAAAGAATTCGAGAGACATTCTCGTGTTGGGTCTGTTAGTCGTGAGTCATTTTTAGGAGAAATAGATAGGCTTCGTGGTATCGGGTTCAAGAGGATCACACTCAAGACTGGAGCATATTCTCAAGTAGAACTTGCAATGGCACTACGTTACGGAGCAGAAGCAAAGTTAGACCTTATTACTGTGGATGGTTCTTCTGGAGGTACAGGAATGAGTCCATGGCCGATGATGAACGAGTGGGGAATTCCAACTTTCTACCTTGATTCACTTGTTTATCAGTACTGTGAAAAACTTACCAAAAGAGGAATAAGAGTTCCAGACATTGCTGTTGCTGGAGGATTTTCTAGTGAGGATGGAGTATTCAAAGCAATCGCTATGGGTAATCCTCATGTGAAAGCAGTTTGTATGGGAAGAGGTTTAATGATACCCGGTATGGTCGGAAAAAACATCGATATTTGGTTAAAGGAAAATAAATTGCCAGGGACAGTTTCAAAATATGGAAAAAAAGTAGAAGAGATTTTCGTTTGTTACGAAGAGCTCAAAGAGAAATTTGGAAATAAGATTAAAGATATACCCCTCGGTGCGATAGGTATCTACACATTCAGTCAAAAGTTTAAAGTAGGGTTACAACAGTTAATGGCTGGGAGTAGGAATTTCAGGATTTCAACGATTTCCCGCAAGGATCTTGTTGCTTTGACAGAGGAAGCGTCAAAAATTTCTGGTATCCCGTATGTGATGAATTCTTACAAAGAAGATGCAGAGAAAATATTGGAGGAGTGATGTTAAGCATTAAATGAAACATCTAACTTAGTGTACTAGAAAAAAATATAAGCTTATTTTTTTACTTATTATACCTATTATAAACAAAATTAGGAGGAACCCTCGATGAAAGAAGAAATCGTTCAAAAATCAATGGAAAAATTAAGATTAAAGCCAAACTTAGATTATGATAAAATCGTTAAAAATTTCAAATGGGATGATTACAAGGATGAAATTGAGTTTTTTAAAGGCGGCAAGTTGAACGCTGCTTACAATGCGGTGGACAGGCATGTCAAAACATGGAGAAAGAACAAGGTTGCACTCTACTGGGAAGGCGATAATGATTCAAAAAAATTCACTTTCGGAGAATTATCAGTTCTTTCCAACAAGTTTGCTAACGTCCTGAAGGATTTAGGCGTTAAGAAAGGAGACCGTGTGTTCATTTTATTACCGAGAATCCCGGCCCTTTACATAAGCTTCTTAGGTATTCTAAAAACAGGTGCTATCGCCGGTACGATGTTCTCAGCTTTCGGTCCAAGCGGTATAAAAGACCGTTTAGCAGACAGTACAGCAAAAGTACTCATAACAGATATGGAACTAAAAAAGAGAGTCGATGAAATCAGGTTCGAACTCCCGTCTTTAGAGACTATAATAGTCATTGGCGATAACGTCCCGAAGGAGAAGGGTGTGGTCAGTTATAACGAAGAGATGAACAAGGCTTCAAGGAACTTTGATATAGAGAAGACTGATCCAGAAGACTTTTCATTCATGTTGTACACATCAGGAACTACTGGTAAATCTAAAGGTATAGTCCATGCACACTATTCGATATTGCAGCAACACATGACCGCGAAATGGGTCTTGGACCTACATGAAGAAGATGTGATGTGGTGTACTGCTGACCCAGGATGGGTTACTGGAATTGCCTACGGTATCCTTGGTTCATGGTCTAACGGAGCTTCTTTAGTCGTTTATGAAGGCAGGTTTGACCCTTCAAGATGGTACTCGATATTAGAGAAATATGAAGTCTCGATATGGTATTCTGCACCTACGGCAATAAGAATGCTCATGGCAGCTGGGAATGATATTCTGAAGAAATACGACTTGAGTAGTTTGAGATACTTATGCAGCGTCGGTGAACCGTTGAACCCAGAAGCAGTTAAATGGAGTACGGAAGAACTCGGTTTACCTTTCCACGATAACTATTGGCAGACTGAGACTGGAGGCATACTGGTAGCTAACTATCCATCAATGCCGATAAAACCTGGTTCTATGGGCAAACCATTCCCCGGAGTAAAAGCAGCGATAGTTGATGATGCTGGTAAGGAATTGCCAGTCGGTAAAGAAGGTAATCTTGTCATAGTTCCTGGATGGCCTTCGATGATGAGACAAATCTGGCAGAATAAAGAAAAATATGATTCATACTTTAAAGGTAAATGGTACTTTACTGGAGACAGGTCATCGATGGACAAGGATGGTTACATCTGGTTTGTCGGTAGAGCGGATGACGTTATCAAGACTGCAGGTGAACGTGTAGGGCCGTTCGAAGTAGAGAGTGTTTTGATCGAACACCCGGCCGTTGCTGAAGCCGGTGTCATCGGTGTGCCGGATGAACTAAGAGGAGAAGTCATAAAAGCATTCTTAGTCCTAAAACCCGGGAATGAACCATCTGAAGGACTTAAGGATGACATAAAAAAATTCGTAAAGACAAGATTAGCTGGACATGCTTATCCAAAAGATATAGATTTTATCAAGACATTACCGAAGACGAGAAGTGGTAAGATCATGAGAAGAGTGTTGAAAGCAAGAGAATTAGGTTTACCTGAAGGAGATCTTACAACTTTAGAAGAATAATTTATATTCATCTTACCAAATAGATGCCTATGACGATGGAAGTTTTAGAAGGGAGTCGGGCCGTAGCTCATACCGTTGTATTATGCAAGCCAGACGTTATCTCAGCTTATCCTATCACACCCCAAACACATATTGTAGAAGATTTGGCTAAGTTTGCAGCAGATGGAAAAATAAAAGCAAAATTCTTAGAAGTAG
>CAZRNP010000007.1:8478-30594 GCA_964601485.1 uncultured archaeon | reverse complement strand
ATATTTTATTATATACTAATTGATACAAATCTTTTTTTCTTTACTTCACTAAAAAATTTTTATTAGTGGGCAGATGGATGAAAAACAGTTCGATAAATTCTGGGAGATAAGGTGTCCTAAGTGCAACCAACCCATAGATTTGGAAATTCTTGTTAACCTACTGGGGAAAAAAATTGAAAAAGAAAAAAAACCTTGAAAAAAGAAAGTTGATCAGATATTCGATTTTTATTATTCCTGTTTTTCTTTTAAGTTTTTACTTGTCTTACAGGTTTGACATTGGTGGTCAGTTCATTTCTGTCGTCAATCAAACAACTACAACCCCCACAACAACAACTACTGTAAAACCCAAGATTAAAGTTGTAGCTGCTGAAATCGTTGAGACGACTACTACTTTTATAATAACGAATAAAGCGACTACGACCATTTTTATTATTTTTGAAAAAACAACAACCACTACCATAAAATCTTCTGGGGGAGGAGGCGGTGGAAGTAGAACAACCACCACGACCATACCAAAGCCCGTAGCAAAAATTATCATCAACGAAATAATGTACAGTCCTCCTGGTCCTGATCCAGGAAATGAATGGCTTGAAATTTACAATAATGACACGTTTGATTGCGATATAAGTGATTGGAATTTCTTTGAGAGCGGTACGAATCATCGCTTAACTCTTGAAAAAGGTAATATGATAATTTCATCAAAAGGATATGCGATAATAGCTGATAACGCGACTAACTTTCTCGTCAACCATCCTGGTTTTAACGGAACTGCAATAGACAGTACTTTCTCATTGAGTAACACAGGTGAGTACATAGCGTTGAAGGATTACTCTTTGAATGTGGTTGATGAAGTGACTTATAATAGTTCTTGGGGTGGCAATGAGACGAACAAAACACTTGAAAGGAAGGAAGATGAATGGCATGAGAGTTTGGTTGAAGGTGGCACTCCTGGATATGAAAACAGTGTTTCTACTTTTGTAACAACAACGACAACGACAGTTACTACTACATCAACAACCATACCTACAACTATTACAACAACAATTTCTACATCTACTACAACCTCCACCACATCCACTTCAACCTCAACATCTACAACAACTATACCAAAACCAGTGGCAAAAATCATAATAAATGAGATAATGTACAACCCTCCTGGATCAGATTCAGGAAATGAATGGATTGAGGTTTACAACAATGATACGATTGATTGTAACATAAGTGATTGGAATCTTTTTGAAAGTGGAACAAACCATCATTTAACCCTTCAACAAGGAAGTATGATTATTTCATCAGGAACATATGCTATCATAGCTGATAATGCAACTAATTTTCTTATTAATCATTCTGGTTTTAATGGAACAGTAATAAAATGTTCATTCTCTTTGAACAATAATGGTGAATACATCGCTTTGAAGGATTATTCTTTGAGCATTGTCGATGGTATAACGTACAATAGTTCATATGGTGGTGATGGTAACAACAAAACACTCGAAAGAAAAGGAAACGATTGGTATGAAAGTTTAGTTGATGGTGGTACGCCTGGTTTCGTGAACAGTATTCTTACAGATGTAATTACTACGATATCTACGACAACTACAATATAGACATCAATGACTTCAACTAGAAGATTTTATACTTAGGAATGAGACAGAACCGCAGAATTTTACTTTTTTTGAAATACCGTAGTTTTTTTACCATCGTCTTTCTAATCAACAGAAAAGAGAAGATCTATATCAGTAGAACCACGAGACTTTGGAGGCATTATTGGTTGAAATAAACCTGGAAAGTCAATTGAAAGTTTGTTTATCGTATAAGTTACCATTTCAGAAGGACCATCAGTCGTTAATTTAAGATGAGTTGGATCACCATTTCCTTTTATTACTTTTGGTTCGACATTATATCTAAGAACTCCATATGGATGATTTTGATTATATTCAGCAGTGTATTCTTGAACTAATCGAAGAATAGATTTTATTTGTTTTCGTGACGGTATACCATGCATTGCATAGTCAAATGTTGTGATAATACTACACCTCATTTATTTTTGATTGAACCGCTTCATAAGCCTCGTGAATCAAGGCTTTATTCTTCTCCGCAACATCACTACGGAACCTCTCTTCTATAACCCTACCTATTGATCTAATATTCACTACTGGCATTGCTCTTACAGTAGCCCCGAGCATGGCAGTATTTGCTATCGGCATTCCCAATATTTTTATCGCAATATCTGTTGCAGGGATAGTATAAATTTTAAATATACTGGAGTCAACTTTATCGTAATATATCGTTTCGATCCTTTTAGAGAGTTTATCCGGTGTTTCTTTAGTGTTGACTATTAACGTTCCACCTTTTTCTAAACCTTCCAAAGTATCATATCCCAGGTCGATAAGATTTCGATTAATGAGTGTGGGATCGATTACAATTGCAACATCAGGGTTATAAACAGCACAATGCAATTTAATTGGTTCACTACTTATTCTTGTAAAAGCTTTTATAGGTGCTCCCATCCTCTCAGGCCCAAACTCGGGAAAAGATTGAATGCATTTACCTTCATATATGGCTGCTCTGCCAAGCAGTTCCGAGGCAGTCCAAGCACCCTGTCCACCCCTGCCGTGCCATCTATACTCAATAATTCCACGTTTATATAAACGCGATTCTAAAGGCCCTACCATGATTTATTAGCTAAACAGTAAATTTTAAATACGTTACGATTAGTTTGAATTACATGGTAAATTACCAAATTGAACTTTTGACAATTGCACCTACAAGTAAATGTACAGGTGAATGTCCACATTGTGCATGTAATTCTTCTCCTTATAATAAAGATGAATTATCTTTTAATGATTTTAAAAAAGTCGCAGATCAATTGCCTGGAACTAAAGTAGACTTTGCATCTTTTGATAGTGGTGGGGAACCAACTCTTTATTCTCGCCTTCCAGAAGCAATAGCTTATCTCAATATTTTGAGAAAACAAACTGGTTATCCCAAAGAAATAGGTTTTGGAACCAATGGTTGGTGGGCAACAGACACTGAAACCGCCATAAAAACCATTAGAGAATATGGTGAAAGAGGTTTAGATACAATTTGTGTGAGTGCTAACATGATCCATTATAGGATGTATAAAAAACAGATAGAAGTTATAAGGAAATTGATTGAACAAAGTGATACATATTCTACTGGGGTTGCTTCAATCGGAGGTGTGAAAGTTTGTCTCACAGGGTATAAAGATCATCCTTCAATATTACCTTTAGGAAGAGGTAAAAATTTTCCAAATAGTAAATCAAAAAGAACAAGAGGATGTCAACTTATGTCAGTAAATTATATTCCCTCTGAAGATAAATATGTAGGTGGCCTTAATCTTTTCTGGGACGGCTATTATGTTTGTTCATGGAAAGTTTTCCCTATTGGCAATCTAAATGAAAAATTAATGGATGTTTTTATTCGTAAAGTTCATGATCCATTGCGTCAACTGTTAGGTAGACAAGATTATACATTGGGTAAACCTGATTATGGTCCAAAAAAATTTTTGAGAGAAAAAGCAGTATTACAATCATTACCTCAAAGTTTTGTTGAAAAAGTTAAAGGTTTAAAAGAATGTGAACTTTGTGAGGAATTATTCAATGATGAAGAGGCTTTAAGTATTGTCGAAGATCTTGCCCCAAATATTCTTGAAACTCTAAAATAAATAGTATCCTCTCTGTATTTTTCTAATAATTTATTTGAAAATCTTATTCGGTTGTTTTAGTTTTCTGATATTAAAATTTCTATGTTCCTACTCCTGATTTATGTATCAAACTCGGATCCACTCCTGGTCTTCCATCCACTCCTGGTATTTCTATAACATCAGCTTGTAACACATTTTCATACAAAAAATTGATTTTTGTTTGTATTTCTTGTGCAGAGGTTGGATCATGAAAATCAATCATTCCCGATTTTTGAGTTATTTCAATACCATCAACTGAACTGGGTAAGGCAATTTTTCCTATTACCTTTTCGATGATTTCTTTTCTGGGCACTATTTCTCCTGACTCTACTATAACTGGTTCTTTATAAGGATTACGTTCACTTTCTGTACACCCTTTTTTAACAAGCCACATGTAAAGATTTTCAAATCCATATGGAATTTTTTCTATTATCCTGACAATGTATTTACGTACTCCTTCCATCGCGTCGCCTCTTTTATTATAAAAAATAAAAACAATAATGCATTTAAACTTTACTATTGCATTTGTTTTTCGAAAATATAAAGAATACTGAAAAAACCCTAATTATAGAAAATAACCTATTAAGTTGCTATAAACTAACCATTACAATAAAACTAACGATAAGCAAAACTACATTCTGAATTATAACAGTTAAACTGAGTTTTTTAAACTCAGCTAAACCAGACAAATAACTTCTGTAAATTAATAGGTATCCAGTCAATAAGCCAAAACAAATTAATGTTTTGAACATGATCAAACCAGGAATATAATCTGAAGCAATAATCTTAACAACAAAACTTGAAAACAGTAATGAACCAATGATACCGACAATAACAATCGGCGTATAAATAACAAAAACTTTATTCAAAACACTTTTGGCCCTCTTTAAGTTATTTTTTCCGTTTAATTCAGAAACTTTTGGAAACAAAACAGAAGATAAAGCACTAGGTATCAATAAAACCCCCATATAGAATATCCAAGCAAAAGAATAATATCCGATTAATTTTTGACTAAAGAACAAGCTAAGAATTGGAATCATCGCTGCGCCTAAAAATTCTGGAATTATCATCAAATACATCGGCAAACTATAACTAAAAAATATTTTTTTAACGTTAAATCCTGTACCTCCACTAAGAATTCTTCTATTAATAACAAACCAAATTACTGGCAAATTACCTACCAGATAACTCAAAGCCCATCCAAGAATAGCATAGAAAACACCAAAATAATATCCTAATATTATCGTAAACAGACCAGCCGATGTTAATGTTAAAAATTGTGAATAACTGTAGAACTTAAAATTCTGATAACCAAGAATAATCGATTTGAAAACCTCAAAAAACACCATTCCAGTCAGTAATAAACCAGCTAAAAAGAGGTAGTTTAAAGAGACATTTTTAAGAAAGTAAAATGCCATCTGATCTTTCAGAACAAATATTGTTACCAACAAAACCAAATAAATAATAAATCTAAATTTCAAAAACCATTTAATCAATCTACTAATCCTTCCTTTATCCTCACCAAATTTAGCTATGTGTTTTGTCAGAGTAGTACCAACACCAAACTCGATCAAAGAAGGTAAGAACAAAAACAAATTTACGATAGTCTTATAATTACCGAATATTTCAGGGCCAAAATACCTAGAAAGAAACAGGTTTGAAATAAAAAGGAATATACTACCCATGAAGTTAGAAAAAAATACGAGCCCACTACTTCTAATTAATTCTACTTCTTGCAAAACACCTTTTACAGTTAACTTAAAACTCACTAAGTTCGCCTTTTAAAATTATCATGATTAACCAGTTATAATCTATTAGTAATAAATTTTTTAAAGGCAATTTACTAGAAAATCGTAGCAAAATACATTTTTAAAAGATTAACTAAAAATCTCTTTTATCAACCTGCTTATGATCACAAAACCATCGTATTTTCTCAGTTTATTCTTCCCAACCCTCTTTCTATAGCTTATTGGTACTGATTTAATCCTAAAACTGCCTTTAACAGCCTCAGTGAAAAGGTTTGATTCTAGGTCAAAATCTTTGGCATTTATCCTTATTTTTTTAAGAAACTCCCTTGAAAATGCCCAATAACCCGTGCAAACATCTTTTGGATCTTTAAAATATAAAATTTTAGAGAGAAAAGTCAATATCTTATTCCCAAAAAACGTAGTAAAGGGCATTATTTCCTTCACGTTTTCTGATTCAAAACGGTTGCCCATAACAACATCAGCTTCCCCTTTGATTATCGGTGCTGTCATACTTTTAATTTCTTTTGGATCATAAGTGCAGTCAGCATCTAACATCACGTAAACATCTTGGCTGTTTAAATCGAAAGAGCTCAAGAAGGATTGGAATGCCATGCCCTTACCCTTGTCTTCTTGGTATATCAGCTCTATATCACAGGCTGGTTTATGGCATTGTTTTACTAACTCAACAGTCCTGTCACATGAATGACCATCTATTACGACAATCTTGTTGACGAGTGGGTTTGGAACATCGTTTATGATTTTCACTATTCCGTCTTCTTCATTGAGAGTCGGTAGAATAACACAAATCCTCATATTACCATTCCTATTATCATTCTAAAAATATTTATATAGACATTATTAATTATGTAGTAATAGTATTGCTATAAAACAGAAATTCTTGTTTTTATTTATAGAAAAAAGTTTTCTATCTTATTTCCTAATCATCTTTTATTTTTTACTACTAATCTATAGTGATAGATAGACATGAGTATTTCAGAGACTTTATTTTGGTTTTTAGTATCTTTGCTGACTTTAGTTTATATTGAATATTATTTTGGTTGATTAGAAATGAAAATAATTCAAGTCTGCCCAAGATTTTTTCCAGATATTGGTGGAATCGAGACACATGTTTATGAAATTTCTAAAAGGCTAGCTAAAGGTAATGAAATTTATGTCTTTACAACAGATCCAAGTGGTAAATTACCCTCAAAAGAAATGATAGATGGGATAATAATCAAAAGATTCAAGTCTTTTGCACCAAATGAATCATATTTTTTTTCTTATGAACTTTATTCAGCGTTGAAGAAGGAATCATGTGACATTTTACATGTTCATTCATTCCAAGCATTCACTTCATTCCTTGCATTTTTAGCAACGGATAGAAAGAAGATTAGAAAATTTATTTTCACCCCGCATTATCATCCAAAAGGTGGAAGTTTATTCAGAACAATATTACGCAAATTTTATGATCCAATCCAGAAAAAAAACTTTTTAATGGCTGATAAAATAATTTACCTATCAAGGTATGAAAAAAATTTTCTCCAGAAAAAAATTAAAATTCCTTCAAAAAAACTAATTTATATTCCAAACGGTTTGAACCTAAAGGAACTTGAAGCCATTAAAAAACCAAAAAGAAAATTTGATTTTGAAATTTTATATGTTGGGAGACTAGAAAAGTATAAGAGAATTCATAAAATAATTTTCATTTTTAAAAATCTGGTAAAAAAATATTCCTATAAAAACATTCATTTTACAATTGTTGGTAATGGGCCATATATGGAACAATTAATGAAATTAACAAAAAACCTAAATCTAGAAAAAAAAGTTTCCTTTGAGCAAAATCTTCCAAGAGAGGATTTGATTAAAAGATACAAAAGAGCTGATGTTTTTGTTATGCCAAGTGAATACGAAGCCTTTTGTATAACAGTTTTTGAAGCTCTAGCATGCAATACACCAGTTATTGCTTCGCAAACATTTGTTTTCAAAGAATTTAGAAACAAACTAAATGGTTTTTTTGTGGCTAATATAAAACAGTTTGAAAATATTTTAGAATCATTGTTGAAAAACAAACCAAACATAAAAAACAACTTAGAAAATTACAATTGGGATAACATTGCAGAAAAAATTAAAACACTTTATATGAGTGATGTTAAATGATTAGAAAAATACTTGATGAAATAAAAGAAAGAATAAAACCCGAGATATATTTTACCATGGATGTTGAAGGTAATAAAACCTTGAAAACGGGTGTACCCACTACATATTTCGTATATTTTCCTATTGATCTTCCAAAATTTTGTTTTAAATCGTTTGGACTACATGTTCATATTTTAAAGGATGACGCCGATAAACTTTCGGATGAACAAATCTATCAATTCCTAAAAAAGAGGAAAAAAAGGCTTGAAAAAAAAGCTACAAAATCTTGTAAATATTTCAGACTTGGCTGGTGTTTAAAAAATTCAAAAATAGAGAATGCTGCGGAAAAATTGGGTATGAAAGTACTGGGAACAAATGTAAGATATTATACTGCGTGGTTACCTAGAAAGAAGATTATTTTTATAACTCATTCTTACAATTCTCCACTCTTTATTAATTTATTAATTTTTTATCTCAAATTTTTTCATCCATTTGCAGAATGGAAAACATTCAACGGGGGAGTTTGATGAAATTTTGTTTAGTAGCACCTTGGCATAATCCTAATAGAGGAGGTCCCGAATATAACATCTGTAAAGAAATTGCTAATCTTGGTATATCTACCTTTCTTATTACAACTGATAACTATTTGTTTGATAATGTTAAATATCCTCTAGGATGGCAATTTACCGATAATTTTACTGTTTACAGAGCAAAAAAACTCTTCGAGTTACATCAGGGCTCTTTTACGGTAATAAATAAAAAAATTTTAGAGGAAATAGATCCTGACGTAGTTCTTTCTATAGAATATTTCCAACCATTCTCAATTTTTGCGACTAAAATCTGTGATGAACTAAAAATCCCCTTCTTTTTCTATCAGCATATGTACAGATATCCTGAAGGAAATTTTGGTACTTTATTTAGAATTTACGATAGAATGATAAGAAAATATGTTTGGAACAGAACAAAAAAAGCGATAGCAATATCCGAACAAGCTAAACAGTTTCTTTTAAATTTAGGTTTTAAAAAACAAATTGAAACAATTATTAGTGGAGTCGATACGAAACTTTTCAGACCACAAAAAAAAGGTTTTCTAAGAGATAAATTAGACCTAGATGATGAATTCATTGTTTTGTGCGTCGCTAGAATGTGCAAAGAAAAAGGTGTTTTAAAAATACCATTTTTTGCTAGAGCGACAGAAAAACTCAACATCCATTATGTTGTAATTGGCGATGGTCCATTGAAGAATGAATTTGAAAAATTGTCTAATGGCTTAGAGAATATACACACCATAAATTTTATTCCCCATGAACAATTACCGAAAGTATACTCAGACTCAGATTTGTACATCGCCCCATCTAACGTAGAAGTTTTAAATTATTCTGTTCTTGAGGCTATGGCTTGTGGTCTACCGGTCATTATTTCTGATATTGGCGGTATGAAGGAATTAGTAAACAAGATGATTGGGTTTTTAATGCCTAAAGATGATGTAGATGGTTGGATAAAAAAAATTAGACAATTTTATTTTAAAGAAATATTTTTAGATAAGAAATCGATAATCAATCACTCCAAATTATTCGCCTATGAAGTAGTGTGCAAAAAATTGTTAAGAACTATGGAAATTGACACAACTTCAGATAATGAATTGGTGATTTGATGATGAAAAAAATAATGTTAATACAGCCACCGGACCCACCAAAAACACGAATATTGAGAGATCACATGGGAAATTTTGGAATACTCGATCAGGATATTAGAGTAAGGGATTATCATTTACCACCTCTTGACTTGGCTTACTCAGCCTCATTACTAGAGGAGAACGGATTTGAAGTGGACCTAATCGATGCCCCTGCTCTCGGGTTAACACCATCTAAAATCATATCAAAGATATCCAAGAAATGTCCAGACCTTATAGTAATTAATACTACTGGTGTATCATGTGATCATGATTTGAGTCTTGCATCTTCTATAAGAAAAACTACTAACACGCCGATTGCACTCTCTACTTCTTATCCTAATATCATCTACGAGAAGGCCTTGAGTAATGGGGTTGATTATGTTGTTAAGGGAGAACCCGAATACACAATCTTAGAATTGTCTCAAAAAATACCCAAAATAAAAAAAATAAAAGGAATAATCCACAAAAAAAATGGTAAAATAGTTCATAATCCAGACAGACCGTTCATCAAAAATTTAGATGACTTACCATTTCCAGCATACCATCTTTTGCCTATGAATAAGTATTTTTATGGGTCTTTCAAAAGAAGACCATTCACTACTTTTTTATCAAGTAGGGGTTGTCCTTATTGTTGTATTTATTGTCCATATCCCATAGGACTAGGAAGTTCATGGAGAGGTAGGAGTTCACAGAATGTTTTAGCTGAGTTGAAAATTTTACATGAAGAATTTAATATTAAATCGATTCTTTTTCGTGATCAAATCTTCACTTTTGATATGAAGAGAGCAGAAGAGATATGTGATGGAATCATTGAAGAAGGTTTTGATTTCAATTGGAGATGTGAAACTAGAGTCAATCATCTATCAGAAAATCTAATGAAAAAGATGGCAAAAGCTGGATGTACTGGACTCTGTATGGGGGTCGAAACAGGTGATGAGGAAAGAATGAGAACTTTTGCTAAAGTTGGTCTGACAAAAGAAATAGTTAAAAAAACATTTATACAAGCCAGAAATTTAGGTATTGAAACAGTCGCGTTCTTCATAACCGGACTTCCAGGAGAGACGAAAGAAACGATTCAAAAAAGCATCAATTTTGCCAGAGAATTGAAATCAAACACAATATATTTCACGCCAGTAGTCCCTTATCCTGGGACTAAACTGTACGAAATAGCCGAGAAGAAAGGGTGGATATTGACCAAAAATTGGAAAGAATACAATGGTCGCAGTGTTGTCATGAGAACGGATGATCTCTCTGCTGAAGAAATTAAACAAATAACAGATTTCGCGAATAATGCATTCTCTAAGGATTTTTCTGAGACGATGAAAACAGTGTTCAGTAGAAGAGGAATCTCACTTTTTATGTTGAACCCGAAAAATGCAGTTAAGAGTTTTCTGAAAGAATTCGAAAAGAAGGGACGTTCGAATAAACTTAATGAAACATGGAGAATTAAATAAAATTAAAGTTGACCAAAAATGAAAAAAATAGCGTTTCTTTCAACTGTATTTGTTGAGGCAGATGCAACTAGTAATTATCTTTTTAACAATATTGACCATGCTAGAAAATCGTATGATGTGACATTACTTGTTTTTTCTAGGAGATGTCAACTACCTCCTAACGTAAAAACATTGTATTTTTCTAAGAGAAGAACTCATGATCTGCTTTCTGAGCTTTACGCTTTTAAATCCATTTTATCGACTGCGAAAAAACTAATCTCTTACGATTTGATAGTCGTTCAAACACATTTCTTTTTTCCAGCTTTACTAGCAAAATACCTTAATCCTAGGTTAAAATTAGTATATGATTTCCATGGGTTTACACCTGAAAAATTCTATAAATCTTTAAGAGAAAAAATTCTACAAATTCTCAGAATTCAATTAATTAAATTCTTTATTCTTTTTTGTGAATCTGTGATCGTACATAGTAAATATGCAAAAAAAGAATTTAAAAGTAGTTTTAAAACTCAACAAATATTTGTCTTACCATGTGGTGTCGACTTATCTAACTTCTATCCGGATAGAAAAATATCAAAAAAAATGTATGGTTTGGATAAAAAATTTACATTGATTTATGTAGGTCGTTTAGTTCATCACAAAAATATTGAATTTTTAATCAAAAATCTTTCTAAGTTGGATGAAGATGTTCATTTGATTATCGTTGGTGATGGTGCAGAGAAAGAGCATCTCAAGAATTATGCAAAATCGTTAAAAGTATACAAAAGAGTACTTTTCACAGGGAAAGTATCAACCGATAAACTTAGAAAATTTTATTCTATAAGCGATATATTCGTTACAGCTAGCCATCATGAACTTTTCTGTATACCAATAATCGAATCTTTTGCCTGTGGAACACCTGTCTTAGTTCCACGCAAAGCTGTAATGCTTGAAAGAGTTAATGGGACCGGATTAACTTTTGATCCATATAATTCAAACGATTTTGTTGATAAGGTTTATAAGTTTAAATGTGATTCAAATCTAAGAAAAAGAATGAGTAAAAAAGCCTTATTAGAAGCAAAAAAATATGACATTAGTTGTGTTAAAAAAAATTTTGATAATATCTTGAAGAAAATTTTGGGTGAAAATAAAAATGAAGATGGAATATAAAAAAATTTATGGAATACTGTTTGTTTTTTCTCTATTGTTTTTTCTCATTAATTTTTTGATTCAACGTCAGATAAATTTCACTTACGATGATCACTATGGTATTTTATTCAAAATGAATGGTTTATTTTGGATAGGACTCATAACTCTATTTATACTAATAGGATTTCAGTTTGTAAAATTTGATGAATTAAAAAACTATGTTTTTCTTACTTTAATTTTACTGACTATCTATCTTATAGGAACACCAATTTTTTACGAGTATTTACCTAGATTTGAGGACACTTGGGGGCATTCTTTTCTAGCAGAAGAAATGTTTAAAAATGAAAGAATAGATCTAGGTTTGCATACATATGAGAATCACCCAGGTTCTTTTTTATTCTACGGTTCAATGTTTAAACTTTTACCTCCCTACTTGGTCATGAAGTTTTTTCCACTATTTTTCTATTTGGTTGGTCTTACCATCATTTTCTTTTCATTTAAACATCTAATAAATGAAAAGGTATCTTTTTTGGCTTCTGTTTTATATTTATTCTTTAACTGGACTGCAGAGGACAATCATGTTTCCCCACAATTCTTAACGTTAGGTATATATTTTTTATTTACCTATTTGTTGATCAAAATATTGATTAATAACACCAACAAAAAATATTATTACATTGTTTTAACTTTATCGAGCATTATAACTGTTGTTTCTCATAGTGGTACTCCCGTTTTTATAATACTAATCTTGATCATGCAATATTTATTTTGTAAACAACTCAGGAAAAAATTACTCTCCTTAATCTTGATAATAGTGACAATTTTTATAGCATATAATATTTATTTTACACCATTTTTTAGTGAATTTTTATTAGATATACGGTTTTTATTTCAAAATCTAATCAATAATAATCTCTCACAAGCTTCAGAAAGATTTAGAACAATTTTTTTCCATAGGCAAGTTTTTATTTATTCTAGAGTTGGAATTACAATATTATCAATCCTTTTAGGTACGTTCGGTTTTTTTATGATGCGTCAAAAAGGATATAAGTTAGGTGCTAATTTCTTTTTATCTTGGATAATGGCAATGATAGTTTTCTCTATTTTTTTGGTTTTAACTTTAAAAAGCGCGTATTATGAGAGGTTTGTACTTATTTCCTCCCTTCCTTTCGCTGTATTGAGTTCATATTTTTTGAGTGAACAAAAAATTGGATTTTGGATAGTTTTAATTTTAATCATTATTGCTCCATTCTTTATAATTGCCAAATACGGAAATGAAGCTTTTGAAAGTATTTCAGTAGAAAAAATTAATTCTATATGTTTTTCAAAATTCTTTGATACAAATTGCATTCAAAATCAAAAAATTGTAATATCTTCACTTAATTACGACTTTGAAAATATAGGAAATAACTTTAACGTAATATCGAGAGAAGAAATTATGGCTAGATCAGAATATATGGGAGAAAATTTGGATGATGTTTTTAAAAATATTAACAAGCTTGTTGATGAAAAAAAACTTGACAAAATATATGCAACAAATTTTGCAGCTGTTTATGCTTGAAAACAAGGAACATAATGAAAAAATGATTAAAAATGTATTAAATAATGTTCTATTTCTTAGTGACACAATATCGAAAACTTACCCAATCTGGACCAGCACTTTTATTTTGTGTTATGTCCACAATTTTGACTCTGTTTCCTTCAAGAAATTTTACAACCTCTTTTCGTTTTATTCCATACATTTCCATCCTTGGTTGCTTAATTATTTTCATCTTTATCCAATAATACAAGTTCAACAGAATTTTTGGAGTCACTAAATTGATTAGTTGTTTTAATCTCTCGCTAAGCTTATCATCATATAGGTTTAGTATTGGTTTACTCGGTAATTGAAATATTAGCAGTCCGTGTGGAATAAGTACCCTTAAAAATTCCTTTATGTAGGCTTTAGAATATCGTGGTTCCATGTGTTGAAGTGTAATATTTGTGTAAATGAAATCAAAACTATTATCAGGGAACAACGTGAGATCATCAGTTTCATTAAGATAGTATTTGCATTTTTTTCCATGTCGATTGTATTTGTTGGCCAATTCTATCATAGATGAGGCAATATCAATACCATAGACTTCATCGAAATAATAAACAAGTGCTTGAGTTAACCTTCCAACACCACAACCAAAGTCAAGTGCTTTTCTACGTGAGATTTCGATACCTAATGATTTAATATATTTCATAACTTCATCGATTTCTTTTATCCCGGTCTCGAAAAACTCGTTTATTTGCCATTTATTTATCTTTTTATCTGGATAAGCAAGTATTGACCAAAAAGGATCGGTTTTGCCAAATTCATTCCAATTTTTCTGTAATTTTTTAATATCCATATACAACCTCCTTCATTTAAATCCATTCCGACTGGTCAACTATAATTTATTTACTGAGTCGTCGATTTCTTTTTTAATTCCAGATATGAACAGATGAATGTCAAACCGACGAGCTCTTTTTATACAACTTTCTTTCATTTTTTTCGCTAATTTTGGTGTCAACTTTTTAACATAATTTTTAACTTCTTGTTTATAGGGTTTAATGAGGAACCCAGTTTGTCGATGAATTATAGTTTCTTTAAACCCACCAGAATTTGAAGCGATGCACGGTTTTCCTGCAGCCATGGATTCTATTGGAACAATTCCGAATGGTTCAAACGGACTCATGATTATAGTTCCAAGACATTGAGAATATAATTTAATTAATTTTTCTGATTTTATTTTTCCAAGAAATTTTATGTTTTCAAACCACTTTACTTCATACTCTAACCTATTTCTTTCAGGTCCCTCGCCTACTATTATTAACATATTATCTGGCATTTCTTTAAATGCTGAGATTATAAGATTAATTCCCTTTCCCTTACATAGTCTTAAAACACTAAGATAAAAATTTTTATATTCATTACAAAAATAGTTCATTGTTTCAATAGGTGGATATAAAATTCTTGAGTCTCTATTGAAAATATCTTTAATTAACTTCGCACTGTATTTTGAATTTGCTAATATTTTATCGAAATTTTTTACCCAAAATTTATCGAGTGTTCTGAAAAAAAAGAAAAAAATATGATTTGTGACTCTTTTCCATAGACTGATAGTTTTTATGTATTCAATGAGTGCTTGGCGTTCAATCCCGTCCTCAGAATTATTAGCATAATAATGAATAAGGTCGTTTTCATCAAAAAGTGCTGTGAATATCCATATATTAGGATGATGCCTTACGGAAGCAGAAAGACAGAAACGATTCAATATTAAATAAACATCATAATCTTTTACTCTTAATAGAAGAAACCTCAACACTATCTCAAGATCAGTGATAAAATTTAAATTCTTGAAAAATAGACCGATTTCATTTATTTCTAAATTTTTGAATTCTTCATCTACACCTTTCCAATTGACATAAGTCGTATAAATATCAGCCTTAAAATGTTTGGCGAGAATTAATGCTACTTTTTCTGCTCCCCCTATTTCAGTTAGTTGATCTATGAATAATGCTACTTTCATCTAATATCGACCCTACAATCTTAAAACCCAAAAATTAATCTCTGTACTCTTGTTTAAAGCTTGTAGTTGGACTATGATTCTAACCTTATGCCAACCCGCATTAGGTAAATTAACATCAAAAAATGATATTTTTTCATGATCAGGTTCGATTGTGAAGGTTTTGTTAGCTTCCAAAGTTTCATTAACGAACAAAGTTGCATCGAAATTCATAGTCTCTTTATAATGAGATTTAATAACAAAACTTACCGAAAAGTTTGTGATGTTAGTTTCTTTAGGATAATTGGTAATAACAACTTCGTCTTTATTTAATTTTAATATGTAAAAAGGTTGAGAATCTATAAAGAAGGTGTTACTAACATTCCAAGGTCCCTCATGATTACCACAAAAAATTCCATCGTAATTTATATCTATACACAATGAGTCGTATATTCCGATTTCATTCGAATCGCTAATAACTGCTTTATAATTCTCGCCGAATAAATTTACGTCTCCAGCCATATAAACTCCAGACAGACTACAATTTTTATGTTCGCAGACAACATTGGTAGTATTCCGTAAATTTTCTAGTTTAAATACTTGCCAATATAGTTCCACAAATTCCTCTGTTGATCGAGAAGTAATGGAAACATATATCATTACTCCTAATACGATTAAAGTTAAAACTAAACAAAGGTAGAATACTTTGTCTCTTTTTTTAAATATTGGCTTCATGTTTCAAGCACTTCAATTTTTCTTCTTGAAAATTATTCTTGATAAAATGAAGAACATGAATAGCAATGTTATCATTAAAATAATATTAATAATGTTATAGAGAGTTATTTTTATTCCAACAAAATGGGCGGCCATTCCACTAATAATGGTTATACAAATACTCATGAAAATACTCAGAACGAAGGCTTCGAACCTTTGGTAATTTTTTTCAAAAATCAAAAGTATCAACAAATAACCTGGTAAAAATAATATGAAAATTAATCCAAAGATAGACTTTAAAATCTCTATCATTAAATTATTCTGAGGTATATTGATCAAAAATAACATAGTTAGTGCCATAATATCAGTTAGGAAAAGTTTCAAGTGAATTTGTGAAACCCATCTTGATATCTGGTTTTTCATAATCGATCTTCTCGTATAAACTTTACTAGTTAAACTTAAATCTGTTTTTAACACTAAACAACGTATTTTCTGATGGATTTTTCAATCTTCGTAACTTCATTTTCGACTCCATATTTTTCTGAAGTTTTTATACCATTTTTTTGGATTCTATTGTATAGACATGGATTGCTCATCAATTTGAGAATTGCTTCAGATAACGATTCATGATCATCTGGATCAAAAAGAAGACCAGATTGATTGGTTTTTATAACCTCTCGTATGGCACTCAAATCTGAAGCTATAACAGGAACCCCTGCAGCCATGAACTCGAAAGTTTTTCTTGGTATTGCAAGTTCATTCATTAAACAATGTTTTGATGGTACAATTCCCAGGAGAAAACTGGGTAGATCTTTTACCAATTTTTTAAATGGTATCCAACCTGTAAATACAACATTTTTACTTATGTTTAATTTTGAGGCCAAGACCTTCAATCTTGGAAGAAAAGGACCATCACCTACTATGTAAAGTTTCGCATCTTTGAAATCTTTTTTTACTCGAACGAAACTTTTTATTAATATATCTACACCATCTCTTGGTCCCAAATCCCCTGTGAATATTATGTTAGGATATTTTTTCTTATCATAAAAACTTTTAGTTTTGAACATGGATGGATCAGTACCATCGTAAGCTATTTTTATCTTCTTGCCGTTTAAACCTCTTTTCTTTAGGTAATCTTTCATAGATTTACTTAGTACGAATATTTTTCCTTCATTGTTTTCAATTGAAGATAAAATAAAATTTTCAACATGCGATGTCAAGAAACTAGAAATAAAAGATTGGTTTCTCAATCTTGCATAAAGAAGATCTGCTTCACAAATATCCAAAATCAATGGAATGTTATTGGTACTCATGTGAGAGTTTAACGCAATTGTTAACCCAAAACCATAGATAACTTTTACATCTTTCACTTCTACGATCTTTTTCATTATGGTTGAGCATTCTAAAACGAATGGAAAAAGTGCTGCAAATTTGTACCAATAAGAGAAACGAGGAATTGGGGCAAAAGTTTGAAATGTCAAGGACTTATAACTTCTCTCAATGATTTTTTTATTCTGATTTTTTGGAACTAAAAATATTTTTTCGCTGTCTTTCAATCGATTTAATAATCTATTTATTCTGAAACTATAAGAACCAACAACAGGAAGAAATTGCTCTCTGATGCAGAATAGAATGCTCATATTTCTCGCCTAGTTTTTAGCCAATTTCTTTGTTGAAAAATGAAAATAATGACATAAAGGAATAGTGAGACAAAATACCATTGAGGGATTAGAATTAAAGGAGTTGGTTCACCCAAACTTCCAAGAATAGGAAAATGTTGTGTATACCAATTAGAGAATGGTAAGAACTTAGAACCCAAAAATAATGAACGCCAGATATTGCTTGAAAAATCTTCTACTGTTATACCTAGGATTATTAATCTAAGCAAAGTTAGTGGAAATTTATATGTGAAAGGAATGAGGATAATAATATATATACTCAGATAGAATGCCCAATAAAGATACATTCCTGGGGGACTACTTGCATAGTTTACACCGAGCACACGATTGATTAAAGGACCGAATATAGCAATTGTCAAAGCAATTGTATGCGCTGAATATTCTGAACGTTTGAGCATTTTTACCAAGTTGAAGATGTAAGTTTAATGATTTAAAACTATTTAATAAGATATGTTGATTATGAAGAAATTGAAAGTTTCCTTAACTGCATATTCTGAAGAAACTATTCATACTCTTAATAGATGTGGTTGTTTACTTGTCTCTGGAAAAATCAAAAAAGCTAATGTAATGACAATTGGTTGGGGTCTGATTGGAATTTTATGGGGAAAACCTTTTTTTATGGTTGCTGTAAGACCTTCAAGACACACACATAACTTTATTGAAGAGACTTGGGATTTCACTGTTAATATTCCCAAAAAGGGAATGGAAAAAATCGTAAACTATTGCGGTAATGTTTCAGGGAGAGAACACGATAAATTTAAAGAGAAAGGATTAACTATGTTACCTGGTAAAAAGGTCAATTCTCCTATAATTTCCGAATGCATTATCCACTACGAGTGCAAAGTTATTTTTAAATCTAAAGTTGTTCCAAGCGATTTACCGAGAAAAATTAAATGGGCGTACTATAAATTGGGAAATTATCATACACTTTACTTTGGTGAAATTTTGGCTACATTTGTTGATGAAGATGTAACTTCAAAACTTGTCTGGTAATCATTTAATCAAATAATCAGAAAAATTTTTATTCTCTTGTACAGTCTTTAGGGCATGAAATCCAATCTTCTGTCCCATCGCATATACCATTCCTATTACAGCCAGGATAATCTGGAAAAGGATAAGCTTTACTTTTCATGAGACAATGATATCTGTTCAAAAATCCATGCTGTGTCGGTGTTATACCATCGCTCCAGAATAATGATGTTCCTGAGTCATCAGGGTATATCGACCATCCTGTAAAGCTAATCTTCTTCTGATAAAGATACGTATGAAAATTATGTCCCCATTCATAATCCCCCACTCCATCTATCGGGAATTGAAACTCGCTCGCAATGATAGGATATGTATCAGCAAGATATCCAAAATATTTTTCCCATTGTTCTCGAGTTTTAGCATTTTCTTTATCTGGATATGGATGCGTTATGTATGCAATGTTTTCTCGTTCAATCGGGTCTTCTTTTACTTGACTTAAATCATATCCCCAATCTAGTCCGGCTACGAATATTACAGAATCAGGGTCAATTGCTCTAATAGTGTCGACTACCTCAGTAGCTTGAACCTTCCATTCGCTCCAAGATATATCATGAGGTTCGTTGAATATTTCATACAGTACAACAGGACTCTCTTTGTATCTGTTGGCAAACCATTTCCAGAATCTTATTGTTCTGTCATGTAAACTTGGGTCTGATAAATCACCGAATGCATGCCAGTCAACAAGTATATACACCCCATATTGTTCACCATCTTTAATCACTCGATCAAGTAATGATATTTGTTCATCTACATAAGGCTCTATCCAGTTCCAATTATCTGGTGAAGACCCATCTCCATAAAAACCACATTGTATACCGACTCTTAAAAGATTGATACCCCAGTTATCCTTGAACCATTTAATCGTTTCACCGTTGTAATATTTAGCATCTAAATATCTGATATCCCAGATGTTCATGATAGCTACTCCTCTTAATGTTACTTCGTTATTTTTAGGATCAACAAGCTTGTTCCCAATTATTCTCAATTTAGTCGTTGTATTATACCTAGTAAAAAATTTATTTGAAATCATGAACAATATCAATAAAACTATTAACACAAAGACTAGCTTATCAACTTTCATTCATGTCACTACTGTATTTCTTATAGTTTGAAATTTAAAACGTGTTCATGTTTTCTATAAAGTAGTAAAATCTTTTCTTTTTAATTTTGAAATATAGAAAATATATATAGACGCCATACCTAGATTTTTTATTGGTGTTAAAATTGAACAAGAAAAAAGATATTGAGAGATTAGAGAAAAAAATAATCCCAATACTGAAAAGACATGATATAGTAAAAGCCGGTATTTTTGGATCTTTTGCTAGAGGAGAGGCTACGAGAAAAAGTGATATAGATATTTTAATCAAGTTTAAAGGAAGAAAAAGTCTACTCGATTTGGCTAGAGTAGAGATTGAATTAGAAAAAAAAATCAGAAGAAAAGCAGATGTTTTGACTTATGATTCTATCAATCCCCTCTTAAAGGAGAGAATTTTGAAAGAAGAGGTTAGAATAATATGAAAAAAGATACGAGTATTTTTCTTAAACATATTCTAGAAAGTATTGAAAGGATTGAAGAATTTACAAAAGGAGTTTCTAAAAAAGATTTTCTTGATTCAGTGCAACTCCAAGATGCCATCATAAGAAGAATTGAGATAATAGGCGAAGCCACAAAGAATGTATCTAACGGGTTCAGAAAAAAATATTCTGAAATACCTTGGAGTGAAATAGCCAGAACAAGAGATAAACTAATTCACGGTTATTTTGGAGTAGATTTTAATCTTACTTGGGATATCGTTAAGAAAGATTTACCAGAACTTAAAAAGAAAGTTGAAAAAATTTTGAAAGAAATCGAGATAACTACTCATTAATATTAAGTGAAATCATGTCTAGAGAACCTACATCAGATCAGTCTTCATTCGTCTTGGCTATGGGGAATACACCTTTCATAAGAGTTATCTCTTTCTTTCTCGAGAATAGGATATTCGACTATTCAAAAACGGACATAGCAAAGAATGCAGAAGTTGGTTGGTCTACATTGCATGGTATGTGGAAAAGACTTGAAGAGTTTAACATAGTCAGTATGACGAGAAGAGTTGGCAAATCCAAGATGTATAAATTAAACGAAGAGAACCCGATAGTGAGAAAAATGATAGAAATAGACGCGAGTATATCAGAACATTATGCGATAAAAATTGCTCAGGAGCAAATGAAACCCATTGCTATAAAGTAGTAAAATCTTTTCTTTTTCTTAGAAAAGTTACCAAATGATAGTTAATTTATTATATTGTTTTAAATGCAAATCTTTTTCTCCTAGCACGCGTAATTTGTTTTATTGAGTCGTGAATGTTGATTGAATGGTATCAGAACAATTCGATGAATTCTGGGAGATAAGATGTCCTAAGTGCAATGAGACTATAGATTTGGAGATATTGATCAATTCTTTAAAGAAGAAGATAGAGAACGTAGAGGTTGCTAAGGAGAAATGATTTCTTTATCTTTTTTATCATTTTTGAGAAGTTAATTTCACAGATAAAATTTAATGATGTTTTTCTTTCTTTTTCAGGAAGTTTAAGATTTCATCTATAAAAACATTAAAATCCCTTATTTCTGCTGTTAAGCTTCTGTATATTTTTTCATCATCCACGTAAGGATATCTGTGCACTAAAACGTTTCTCATTCGTTTCATTCCCTTTAGCCTATTAGTGGTTCCATCAGTGATTACTCCTGCACGATTCAGTTTTTCTATTATATCCTCTTCACTTGCTGGTACACCCAACTTTAACCCAGAAAAAATTACATCACATACATCCAATACACACTCAATGGAAATTTGTAAAAGCCTTTCGCATGCCCTTCTATTCAATTCCAATTTTTCATATTCTTCGAATGATTTAGGTGTAATCTTTTTCAACTCTTCTAAATAACTTCTAAGTTCAGTTATCTTCGACAATATTCTTTCTCTATCTACCATACGCAACACTCTCTATGCAGTAGTAATAGTGCTTTCTGAACAAATCAAATTCCTTGATCGCACTTAAGGCAACTTTAAACATTAGATTATAATCTTTGTTCAACAAGAATTTTCCATCTTTGAGTATTCTCGTTCTTATGAAAAGTGGGAGTTGTTGAAAAATTTGGATATCGTATTTCTCAGGAACTAGACCAAGATACTCTAACCTCTTGTTAGTCATGAAAAGATTATCAAATTTTTTTGATTGTAACACAATACATATGTCTATATCACTGAAAGGTTTTGATTCTTTCCTTGCATAACTACCGAATACTATTACCCCTAAGACATCTTTGTCTTTTATTGCCTTTTCTTTGATTTTTTC